>NZ_JBHTWX010000008.1:59495-121181 GCF_042792155.1 Kitasatospora sp. NPDC056651
GCGGCGCCCCCCGCCCCCCCGGGCGGGGGGTTCCCGGGGGGCGCGGGGCCGGCCTTCTGCCGGGCCCGGGCGCCCCGGGGCCCGGCCCCCGCCGGGTCCCGGGCCCCGGGTCGACGACCCCCGGTGCTCCTCAGTTCCCGTCGGCGACCCGGTGGCCGAACCGGAACAACGGCGCGCGGGTGTCGAAGGGGACGTCCTCGCGGGACTCGGCGACGGCGGCGTCCGAGACCGGCAGGTCGAACGGGAGGCTCCCGGTCATCGGGCCGCGGCCGAGGGCGGCGTCCAGCACCACCTCGTCCGCCGCGCCGAACTCCCCGATCAGCAGGGCCGCGTGCGGGGCGATCGGGGTGAGCACGGCGGGCCGCTCCAGCTGGGCGACGACCACCGTGGGCACGACGGCCGCCAGCGCGGCGACCCGGTCGACCTCGGCCGGCTCGAACTCCAGCGAGCCGCCGTGGAAGTGCCGCTCCAGCATCCCCTCGCGCCGCTCGTACGGGGTGGCGAGGCGGACGACGGCGAGGTCGGCCCGCGCCGGGTCCTCGACGACGGTGCCGTACCCGGCGGCGACGGCCGGGTCGACGCCCTCGACGTACAGCCGTGTTCCGTTCCGCGGGCTGCCCGCCAGGTGGACCAGGGAGCGACGCTGGGCCTCGACGCCGAGCGCCCGGCCGTCCGGGGTGCCGACCAGTTCGGCGGCCGCGTCCGGGTCGACGTACGGGTCGTCGAACAGCCCGAGGCGGAACTTGTCGCGCAGGATGCGGCGCACCGACTCGTCGAGCCGGGCCTCGGTCACCGCGCCGGAGCGCACGGCGCCGAGGATCAGCTCCGGGTCGGTCTCACCGCCGAGCTGGTCGGCGCCCGCCTCCAGGGTGAGCACCACCTGCTCGGCGACGGACAGCTCCTCGACGCCCCAGTGCCGCGGCGGCAGCGCGACCAGGCCGGGGATCTCCATCCCGGTGATGGCGTTGAAGTCGGTGCACACCACGCCGTCGAAGCCGTACTTTCCGCGCAGCAGGCCGGTGATGACGTCCCGGTTGAAGTTGGCACCCACCTCGGTGAGGCCGCTGCCGGAGGGGATCGCGTAGGCGGGCATGATCTGCGCGGTGCCCGCGGCGAAGGCGGCCTCGAAGGGGCGCAGGTGGGTCTCGAACTCGCCGCCGGGGTAGGCCAGTCGGCGTCCGGCGGCGAAGTGCGAGTCCTCGCCGCCGGCCTGCGGGCCGCCGCCGGGGAAGTGCTTGGTCATGCAGGCGACGCTGTCCGGGCCGATCCGCTCGCCCTGGAGTCCCTCGATGTAGGCGGTGATCATGCGCGAGGCGCGCTCCGGGTCCTCCCCGAAGGTGCCGCTGATCCGGGCCCAGCGGGGCTCGGTGGCGAGGTCGGCCATCGGGTGGATGGCGACCCGGATGCCGACGGCGCACAGCTCCCGGCGGATCAGGTCGGCGTAGCGGCGCACCAGTTCGGCGTCGTCGGTGGCGGCCAGGCCGATCGGTTCGGGCCCGGTGCTGAAGCCTCCGCCGGAGAAGGCGGTGGCGGGGTTGGTGGTGAAGCCGTGCCGGGGGTCGGAGGCGAGGGTGACCGGGATGCCGAGGCGGGCGGCCGCCGCGAGGTCCTGGACGTGGTTGTTCCACTCGGCCATGGTGCGGGCGTCGGGGACGGCCATCATGCCGAAGGCGGTGAGACCGCGCTCGGTGATGAGGTGGTCGCCGGACGGGAAGGGGCCCTGGTGGCCGGGGAGCATCCGGCCGTGCAGCATCTGCGCGGCCTTCTCCTCCACCGTCATCCGGGCGAGCAGGTCCTCGACCCGCTCCTCGACGGGCAGCCGCGGGTCCTCGTAGGGCTCCATGGTGCCGTTGTGGTTGAGGTCGCGGAACGGGGTGCCGTCGGTGTGCCGCAGCAGGGGCGTCGTCATGCCGTCACCCCGGCGGCCTCGGCGCGGGCGGTGGCCGACGCGGCGTCCGGGGCGGCGGCCTTGGCGCGGAAGGCCTCGATGGTCCCGGCGGTGACTCCGCAGGCGGCCAGGAAGCCGGCGGCGTCGCCGTACTTGGCGTGGACCGCGGCGAGGAAGCTGCTCATCGCTCCGGCGGGGGCCTCCAGCAGCGGCGCGGGGACGACCATGCGGCCGGCCTCGACCTCGTTGAGGGCGGCGCGGTTGCGGTCGGCCAGGCCCGCCCAGATCTGCTGGATCGCCTCGTTGGTGCGGGCGTAGTCGGTGACGATCTCCTCGGCGGGCACCCCGACCAGTTCCAGCAGCAGTGCGGTGAGCAGCCCGGTGCGGTCCTTGCCGGCGGCGCAGTGGACCAGCGCCCCGCCGGGGCGGACGGTGGCCTCGACGGCGGCGGCGACGGCCTGCGGCGCGGACTCGGCCATCAGCAGGTAGAAGGCGCCCAGGTCCTCGGCGGTGGTCATGGTCCGCATGGCCTCGGCCAGTTCGTCGTTGGTCGGCTCGATCCGGGCGGCGACCACGGTGAGGCCGGCCGTCTCGACGGCGGCCCAGTCCTCGGGGCTGCTCTCGGCCTCGCCCCGGAGGTCGACGATGGTGGTGATGCCGTGCTCGCGCAGCTGGGCGACGACGGCCTCGTCGGCGGCGCTGAAGGGCTGGGCGGAGCGGAACAGGGCACCGGGGCGGATCCACCGGCCGTCGGGGTCGGTGAGGGTGGCGGGGTCGCGGAAGTTGACCAGGGACATGCGGGGGGCCTTTCAGGAATTGCGAAGGGTGTGGCACAAGCGCGCGGCGGACCGCGCAGGGGGAGGAAAACGGCGTGCGGTGCCGTACGGACGGCCTGCGGCGCGCCCGGGAGAGGGGGAGAAGAGGGGTCAGCCCGCGGTGACGAGCACGTCCCGGTAGGCCTTGACCCAGTCGGCCAATGTGCCACCGCTCTCCTGACCGACCAGGATGTGGCGCCGCACGATGCCGCCGAACAGCGCGCCGAACGCCACCGGGCGCAGGTCGGCGGCCGGATCGGCGCCGAGCCGCTCCGCGGCGATGGTGACGGTGCGTTCGGTGAAGGCGTCGATGACGACCAGGGCGTAGTTGTGCACCGAGTGGAGGTCGAGCAGGCCCCGGCGCAGCCGGCGGCGGCGCTCGGTGTGCTCGACGGGCTCCTCCAGCCGGCCGCCGGTGACGGCCAGGGCGTGTTCGAGCGCGGCCCAGAGCGGGAGCTCGGCGGGGGCGGCGGCGAACACGTCGAGCACGACGTGGCCGAAGTCCCAGCCGAACAGCAGGGCCTCCTTGGCCGGGTAGTAGCGGAAGAAGGTGCGGTGGGCGACGTCGGCGCGGCGGCAGATCTGGTCCACGGTGGTGCGCTCGTAGCCCTGCTCCTCGAAGAGGTCGAGCGCCGCGGTGCGGATGCTGTCGCGGGTGCGCGCCTTCTTGCGGTCGCGCATGCCCGGCTCCGTCACGGTGTCCGTCCCCTGCATCGTTCTTCCGTTTCCTCTCGGTGAGTTGAGTGGGTGTGGCCGCCGCCGAGGGGGCGGCTGTCATTACCGAATCACGTCCGGCCGTGCTCGCTCAAGGCGAGAGCCGACTCTTCCGATCTTCGTCATCTGAAGTTTGCACAACTGCCTTTTGGCAGTACTGCCACTTCCGGAATGGTGTGGGGCGTCGGCGGCCACTCCCCCTGGCCGCCCCCACTCCCCCGAACCGAGGAACCATGAAGCGCCACTACCTCCTGGCATCGGCGGCCCTGACCGCCGCGCTCGCCCTCACCGCCTGCTCCGCCTCCGACGACGCGCTGTCCGGCGGCGCCGCGGCCGGGAACACCGCCGGCGCGGCGAGCGACGGGCCGGCCGTGGACGGCGGCACCCTCAAGATCGGCCTGGACCGGCCGTTCACCAAGCTCGACCCCGCCGACGCCACCCTGACCTCGATGCCGATGATGGTCCTCGCCAACGCCCTCTACGACCCGCTGATGGTCAACGGCGACAACGGCGCCGTCCAGCCCCACCTCGCCAAGTCCTTCACCCCCAACGCGGACGCCACCGTCTGGACCCTCGACCTGCACGAGGGCGTGAAGTTCAGCGACGGCAAGCCGCTGGACGCCCAGGCCGTCGCCGACCACGTGGCCCGGCTCGCCAAACCGGAGAGCAAGTGCGGCTGCGCCGTCGACGCGGCCACCATCGCCGGCACCGCCGTCACCGGACCGACCACCGTCACCTTCACCCTCAAGGCACCCGACGCCGCCTTCCCGAACCTGTTCACCCGCTCCCTCGGCTACGTCTCCGAGGCCCCGGCCGCCGACGCCCCCGCCGTCGGCTCCGGCCCCTACACGGTCGAGAGCGTGCAGCCCGGAGTCTCCGTCACCCTCACCCGCAACCCCGCGTACTGGGGCGCCAAGGGCCACGCCGACAAGCTCGTCTACCGGGTGCTGCCGGACACCGACAGCCGTTACCAGTCGCTGCGCTCCGGCGACACCGACCTGATCTGGACCGAGACGCCCAGCCAGCTCAAGCAGGCCGCCGCCGACGGGCTGCGCGCCGCCACCGGGCCCGGCTCCACCAGCACCGTCCTGTTCAACACCAAGGCCGCGCCCTTCGACGACGTGCGGGTCCGTCAGGCGGTGCGGTACGCGATCGACCGCGAGGCCCTGGAGAAGGTCGTCTACCTCGACCAGGGCAAGGTCTCGGACGGCCCGATCGGCTCCCGCTCCCCGTACCGCACCACCGCCGGGTACCCGGCCCGCGACGTGGCCAAGGCCCGCGCCCTGCTCGCCGAGGCCGGCCACCCCGACCTCTCCTTCGAGTACCTCGTCGACAGCCGCCCCGAGGGCCAGCAGCGCGCCACCGTGCTCCAGCAGATGCTCGGCGAGGCCGGGATCAAGATGACCATCAAGCCGCTCGACCCGGCGGGCCTGGGCACCGCGATGCTCCAGCGCAAGTTCCAGGTGATGGACTTCGTCACCAGCCTGTTCGGCGACACCGACACCGCGCTCAGCAGCCTCTACCCGACGAACGCGCCCTACAACTTCACCAGTTGGTCCGACCCGGAGGCCGAGAAGGCGATCACCGAGGGCCGCGCCTCGACCGACGCCGCCAAGCGGTCGGCCGCCTACCAGCAGGCCGCCCAGCGGGTCGTCGGCGAGGTGCCGATGGCCTTCCTCACCGAGAACACCGTCGGCTACCTCGCCGACGCCAAGGTCGGCGGCCTGCCCGACCTGTCCAAGCGCACCGTCCTCAACGTCTCCCCCGCCGCCCTGTGGGTGAAGCGATGACCTCCGGCACCCGGACCGCCCTGCGGTACGGCGGGCAGGTCGGCCGCGCCGCGGCCGCCCTGCTGCTGGTCGCCCTCGCCGCGCTCACCCTGCCCCACCTGATGCCCGGCTCACCCGCCGTCGCCGCCCTCGGCCCGACCGCCACCCCCGAGCAGATCTCCGCGTACGAGGCCGGACTCGGCCTGGACCGCAACGTCCTCGCCGCCACCTGGCAGTGGATCGCCGACGCCCTGCACGGCGACCTCGGCCACTCGCTGTCCACCGGCGCCGCCGTCACCACCGAACTGGGCAACCGCATCCCGGTCACCCTCGAACTGTTCCTCGCCGCCCAGCTGGTCGCGCTCTGCATCGCCGTACCCGTCGCCCTGCTCTCCGCCTGGCGGCCCGGCGGCACCTTCGACAGGATCGCCACCGCCGGCACCTTCGGCTGGCTCGCCGTCCCCGGGTTCGCCCTCGGCCTGCTGCTGATCTGGATCGCCGCCGTCCAGCTGCGCGTCCTGCCCGCCACCGGCTGGACCCCGTTCACCGAGGACCCGGCCGAGAACCTGCGCCACCTGGTGCTGCCCGCGCTCACCCTCGGCCTCACCGAGGCCGCCGTGTTCACCCGCACCCTGCGCGGACAGCTGCTCGACACCCTCGACCAGCCGTACATCGCCGCCGCTCGCAGCCGCGGCATGGGCACCACCCGGCTGCTGCTGCGCCGCGCGCTGCGGCCCTCCAGCCTGCCGCTGGTCACCCTCCTCGGGATCGGCATCGGGACCTCGCTGGGCGGCTCGGTGCTGGTCGAGTCGCTGTTCGCGGTGCCCGGCGTCGGCAGCCTCGTCTCCGGCGCCATCGCCGGCCGGGACTTCCCCGTCGTCCAGGCCGTGGTGGTGGTCAGCGCCGTCGGCGTGGTCGCGGCCACCTTCGCGGTCGACCTGCTGTACCGCACGATCGACCCGAGGATCGCCCATGAGCACCGCTGAGACCACCGCCGGGACCACCGCCGTGACGATGCCCGTACGGGCCGCCCGCCGCCGGCCGCCCGCCGGCGTGCTCGCCGCAGCCGGCTGGCTGGCCGTGGTCGCGCTCGCCGCCCTGCTGCTGCCCCTGCTGCCCGGCTTCGACCCGCTGCACGGCGACTTCGCCCACCCCTCCGCCGCCCCCGGCGCCGGGCACTGGCTGGGCACCGACGCCGCCGGACGCGACGTCCTGCAACGCACCGTCGCCGGCGCCCGCGCCTCCTTCACCGTCGCCGCCCTGACCATCCTGGTCGGGCTGCTCGGCGGCGGCGCCCTCGGCCTGGCCGCCGGCTGGTTCCGCGGCCCGGTCGACAAGGTGATCGGCTTCGTGATCGACCTGCTGATGTCCGTGCCCAGCCTGATCCTGGTGATGATCGCGGTCTCGCTGCGCGGACCCAGCCTCACCGTGATCGGCACCCTGATCGGCCTGTTCACCGTCCCGCACTTCACCCGGGTGGTGCGCGCCATCGTGCTCTCGCTCAGCGAGCGCGGCTTCGTCCAGGCCGCCCGGATGCTCGGCACCGCCCCGCTGCGCGTGCTGCGCCGCGAGATCGTGCCGCACGTCGCCCCGGCCGCCGTCACCTTCGCCTTCACCGCCACCACGGCCGCCATCGTCGCCGAGGGCTCGCTCAGCTTCCTCGGCTTCGGGCTGCGCCCGCCGGAGCCCTCCTGGGGCGGCATCATCGCCGAGGGCCGCACCGCGCTCGGCAGCGCGCCGTGGATCTCGCTGGCCCCCGCGGCGGTGCTCTGCCTGACCGTCCTCGCCCTCAACTACCTCGGGGAGCACCTGCGTTCGGGTGGTCCCGCCGCTGCGAAGGGAGCGCGCGGATGACCTCCGCCCCCGTCCTCGACGTCCGCTCGCTGGACACCGTCCTGCACACCCCCGACGGGCGGACCCTGCACGTCCTGCACGGCGTCAGCCTCCGCATCGCGGCCGGCGAGTGCCTCGGCGTGGTCGGCGAGTCCGGCTCCGGCAAGTCCGTCCTCGCCCGCACCGTGCTCGGCGTCGAGTCCCGCACCACCAGGACCGTCGCCACCGGCGAGATCCGGCTGAACGGCGAGGACCTGCTCGCCGCCACCGCCGCCCGCCGGGCCGAACTGCTCGGCACCGGCATCGCCATGGTCCACCAGGACCCGATGACCTCGCTCAACCCGGTGGTGCGGATCGCCGACCAGGTCACCGAGTCGCTCACCAACCGACGCCGGCTCTCCCGCCGCGAACGGCTGCGCACCGCCACCGAGCTGCTCGCCTCGGTCGACGTCCCCGACCCCGCCCGGCGGGCCCGTGCCCACCCCCACGAGCTCTCCGGCGGCCTGCGCCAGCGGGTCGGCATCGCCGCCGCCCTGGCCGGCGAACCCGCCCTGCTGCTCGCCGACGAGCCGACCACCGCCCTCGACGTGACCGTCCAGCGCACCGTCCTCGACCTGCTCGACCAGCACCGGCTCAGCCGCGGCCTCGCCACCCTGCTGATCACCCACGACATCGGCCTGCTGTACGGGCGGGCCCGCCGGATCGCCGTCATGTACGGCGGCCGGATCGTGGAGACCGGCCCCACCGAGGCCGTCACCGCCCACCCCCGGCACCCGTACACCGCGGCCCTGCTGCGCTCCGTGCCCCGGGTCACCGGCCCGCTGCGGCGCACCCTGCCCGCGATCCCCGGCTCACCGCCCGACCTCAGCCGGCCCGCCGTCGGCTGCCCCTTCGCCCCGCGCTGCGAGCGGGCGACGGAGCTGTGCACCACGACCGCCCCGCCCACCCACACGGCGGCGGACGGCCACACCGCCGACTGCCACTTCCCGCTCACCGAGGCCGACACCCCCGCCCCCGAGGAACTGGAGCCCGCGGCATGACCACCGCCCCCGAAGCCGCCCCGGACGCCGCGGGCGCCGGCCGGCCCGTCCTGGAGGCCACCGGCCTCAGTGTCGTCCACCGCACCCGCTCCGGCCCGCTGCACGCCGTCAGCGACGTCGACCTCGCCCTGTACCCGCGCCGCACCCTCGCCCTGGTCGGCGAGTCCGGCTCCGGCAAGAGCAGCATCGCCAAGGCCCTGCTACGGCTGCCGCCGCCCACCGCCGGCACCGTCACCCTCGACGGCACCGACCTCGCCACCCTCTCGCCGCGGGCCCTGCGCGCGCTCCGCCCCCGGGTGCAGATGGTCTTCCAGGACCCGCTCTCCTCCCTCAACCCCCACCGCCGGGTCCGCGACCTGGTCGCCGAGCCCCTCGACGCCCACCCCGACCCGGCCCGCGACCGCGAGGAGGTCGTCACCCGCCAGCTGGAGGCCGTCGGCCTGCCGCCCGCCCTGTTCGGCGACCGCCGCCCCCACCAGCTCTCCGGCGGGCAGGCCCAGCGGGTCGCCATCGCCCGGGCGCTGGCCGCCGAACCGCACGTCCTGATCGCCGACGAGGCGGTCTCCGCCCTCGACGTCTCGGCCCAGGCCACCGTGCTCAACCTGCTGCGCGGGCTCACCGAGGAACGCGGGCTGGCCGGCCTGTTCATCTCCCACGACCTCGGGGTGGTCCGCGCGGTGAGCGACGAGGTGGCCGTGCTCCAGCTCGGCCGCGTCTGCGAGCGCGGCCCCACCGAGGCCGTCCTCGCCGCCCCGGCCCACCCGTACACCGCGGCGCTGCTCGCCGCCGTCCCGGAACCCGGCCGCCCGCTGCGCGACACCGGCTTGCTCCCCGCCGACCCTCCCTCGCCCCTCGCCCCGCCCAGCGGCTGCCGTTTCCGCACCCGCTGCCCGCTGGCCGACGCCCGCTGCGCCACCGAGGTCCCCGAGCCGCGCGAGGTGGCCCCCGGCCGCACGGTGGCCTGCCACCGGCCGCTGGTCGGGGCGGCGGCCTGACCGGCCGGGCACGGGACCGCCCGCCCGCGACGCGTACGGACGCGCCACGGGCGGGCGGGGTGACGGGTCAGACCCAGTCGGCGGTGGAGACGGCGAACAGCCTGGTCACCGAGCCGTCGTCGGCGACGACGTCGCGCACGGGACGGAAGCCCAGCCGGCGGCACATCGCCAGGCTCGGGGTGTTCTCCGCTCCGACCATCCCGTAGACCTCCTTGAGCCCCAGCTCCTCGCCGGCGTAGCGGACCAGGCCGAGCACCACCTCGGTGCCCAGGCCACGGCCCCAGAACGCCGGGGCCAGCGCGGTGACCAGCTCGTGGCCGTCGACGTTCCCGGCGCGCTTGACCTCGGCGTGGCCCGCGTACGCGCCGTCCAGCCACAGGCCCCAGACGTCGAAGAGGTCCTGCGGGTAGACGTCGGACAGGATGACGCGGAACAGCGCGCGGATGTCCGGTTCGGCCACGAGGTCCTGGCCCATCCAGCGGCACACGTCCGCGTCGCGGAGCAGGGCGACGAAGTGGTCCTCGTCCTCGGGGCGGTAGGGGATGAACTCCAGGTGCTGGGTACGCAGCGGAGGGGTCATGGTGCTCTCCTCGGGTTCATGGTGGTTCGGTGGTGCGGCGGCCGGGACGGGGCCGGCCGGCGTGCGCGCGGCCGGCCGCCGTCCCACGGCCGGTCAGGCTCCGGCGTTCTCCATGCGCTCGCGCAGGCTCTTCGGGCGCATGTCCGTCCACACCTCGTCGACGTACGCGGTGCATTCGGCCTCGGTGCCCTCGGTGCCGACGGGCTGCCAGCCGGCCGGTACCTCCAGGTCGGCGGGCCACAGGGAGTACTGCTCCTCGTCGTTGCGCAGCACCTGGTAGCGGGTGTTCTCGTCCATGTCGGGCTCCTTCGTCATCGTCGGTTCTTCGGTACGCGGTCGCGGTCGTGGTCGGGTCCGGGGCCGTGGTCGGGTCCGGTCACCGTCCTTCCCGGGCGTGCCGGGCGATCCGCCGCAGGGCCTCGGCGAACTCCTCGGCCGCCCGGCGCACGGCCTCGGTGCCGTGGACGGCGGGCCGGTGGTGCCAGGTGAAGGTCAGGCGCCCGTGCTGGGCCGCACCGACCACCTCCAGTGGGTGGGAGCCGCCGTCCCTGGGGTCGTGGTCCTGGCCGTAGGAGCCGAGTTCGGCGCGGACCAGGCCGTGGCCGGCGGTCTCGGGCCTGGCGTCCCACTGGCCGAGGTAGTTGAAGACGATCCGGCCGTGGCCCGCGGCGGCGAGCCGTTCGCGGACCTCGGGGGTACCGAAGGTGCGCAGCGCGCCGAAGCCCAGCCCGTTGCCTGGCACCGCGCGCAGCTGGCGGCGGACGGACTTCACCAGGGCGCGCCAGTCGCGGTCGGGGCCGAGGTCCTCCGGGTCGGGGACGTCGAAGGTGACGGGGTGGACGGTGGTGAACCAGCCGACCGTCCGGGTCAGGTCGACGCTCTCCAGCAGGTCCTCCCGGCCGTGGCCCTCCAGGTCCAGGCCGATCCGCGGCTGTCCGCTCCAGCGGGCCAGGGCGAGTGCGAGGGCGGCGAGCAGCACGTCGTTGACCCGGGTGCGGTAGGCGGCGGGGGCGGCGCGCAGCAGCGCCTCGGTGTCCGCCTCGTCGAGTTCGACGGTGACGCTCTCACCCCTCGGATCGTCGCCCGCGGGGTCCTCACCGGGCGCGGGACGGCCGCCTGGCAGGGCCGCCCGGGCGCTCACCGCCTGCTCCCAGTACGGGAGTTCGTGGTCGAGCCCGCCCTCGGCGACGTGCGCGGAGAGCCGGTGCGCCCAGTCCCGGAAGGAGGTGCCGCGCTCCCCCAGGGTGATCGCCTCGCCCCGGACGGCCTGGTGGTGGGCGCTCTCCAGGTCGTCGCGCAGCACCCGCCAGGAGACGGCGTCGACGACCAGGTGGTGGGCGACCAGGAGCAGCAGCGCGGGGTGTTCCGGGTGGCCGGTGAACAGGGCGGCGCGCAGCAGCGGGCCGGTGGCCAGGTCGAAGCCGGCGTGGAGTTCGTCGGCGGCCTTGGCCATGGCGAGGCCGGCGGTCTCGGCGGACTGACCGGTCAGGTCGTAGCGGAGCAGGAGGTCCTCGGCGGGGGCGGGCGGCGGGTTGAACTGGTGCCAGCCGCTCTCGTCGTGGGTGAAGCGCATCCGCAGGCCGTCGTGGTGTTCCAGCAGGGCGGCCAGTGCGGCGGCCAGCGCCCGCGGGTCGGGGTCGGCGGCGAGTTCGAGCAGGGTGGACTGGTTGAAGTGGTGGTGGGCGGCGCGCGGGGTGGTCAGGAACCACTCCTGGATGGGGGTGAGCGGGACGTCCCCGGTCACCGGGCCGTCGTCGGCGCGTTCGGTGGCGGTGCGCACGACGGTGGCGAGTTCGGCCACGGTCTGGTGGCTGAAGAGGTCCCGGGTCGCCAGGTGCAGGCCGTCCCGGCGCAGCCGGGAGACCACCTGCATGCTGAGGATGGAGTCGCCGCCGAGCAGGAAGAAGTTGTCCTCGGCGCCGACCTGTTCGAGGCCGAGGACGTCGGCCCAGATCCGCGCGATGCGGCGTTCGGTGTCGGTCCGCGGCGCCCGGCCGGGGGCGGCCGTCGCCTGGACGGGCCCGGGGTCGGGCAGGGCCCGCCGGTCGGTCTTGCCGTTGGGGGTGAGCGGCAGCCGGTCGAGCGGGACGAAGGCCGCGGGAACGAGGTGCGGGGGCAGCGACTCGGCCAGGTGGAGGCGCAGGTCGAGGGCGGGCGCGCCCTCGGTGGCGTCCGCGGGGACGACGTAGGCGACCAGCCGGCCGCCGCCGGGCCCGTCGGGACGGACGGTGACGACGGCGTCGCGCACCAGCGGGCTGCGGCGCAGCGCGCTCTCGATCTCGCCGGGTTCGATCCGGAAGCCGCGCAGCTTGATCTGTTCGTCGGCGCGTCCGGCGAAGCGGAGCCGGCCGTCGGCGTCCCGGCGGGCGAGGTCGCCGGTGCGGTACATCCGGGTGCCCGGGGCGCCGTGCGGGTCGGCGAGGAAGCGCTGGGCGGTGAGGCCGGGGCGGCCGAGGTAGCCGCGGGCGAGGCCGGGGCCGGCCAGGTAGAGCTCCCCGGTGACGCCGGGCGGCACCGGCCGCAGGGCGGTGTCCAGGACGTACGCGCGGGTGGCGCCGCTGGGGTGGCCGATGGCGGGGGTGCCGGTGCCGGGGGCCAGCGGGCCGGTCCAGCTGGCGACCACGGTGGCCTCGGTCGGGCCGTAGGAGTTGATCATCCGGCGGCCGGGGGCCCAGGTGTCGACCAGGTCGGCCGGGCAGGCCTCGGCGCCGACGATCAGGGTGCGCAGGTCGGGCAGCGCGGCGGCGGTCTCCGGCTCCATGGTGGCGAGCGCCGCCGGGGGGATCAGGGTGTGGCTGATCCGGCGGGCGGACAGCACCTCGGCGAGCCGCTCGCCGACCAGCGGGCCCTCCTCGCCGGTGACCAGCGCCGCCCCGGAGAGCAGGGAGGCGCACAGCTCCAGCACGGAGGCGTCGAAGCTGGGCGAGGCGAACTGGAGCACCCGGTCGCCGGGGCCGACGGCGTACTGTTCGGCGGCGGCCGCGGCGAAGACGGCGAGTCCGCGGTGGGTCACCAGGACGCCCTTGGGGGTGCCGGTGGAGCCGGAGGTGTAGATGACGTACGCCGGGTGGGCGGGGGTGAGCGCGGCGGCCCGGTCGGTGTCGGTGGGCGCGGTGTCCGGCCCGGCGGCGGCCCAGACCAGGGCCGGGTCGTCGAGCACCAGGTGGGCGCCGGCGTCGCGGACCATGAACTCGCGCCGGGGCGCCGGGTAGTCCGGGTCGACCGGGAGGAAGGCGCCGCCGGCCTTGGCGACGGCGAGCTGGGCGACCACCATGGCCGCCGAGCGGGGCAGCGCGAGGGCGACCAGCCGCTCCGGTCCGACGCCCCGCCCGATCAGGTGGTGGGCCAGCCGGTTGGCGGCCCGGTCCAGTTCGGCGTAGCTCAGCTGCCGCGCGCCGTCGAGCAGGGCCGGCGCCTCCGGGGTGCGGGCGGCCTGGCGTTCGAACAGTTGGGGCAGGGTCGCCTCGGGCACCGGGCGGAAGGCGCCGCCCGGCTCGACGGCCGGCGCGTCCGGACCGGCCAGCGGCAGGGCGCCGACGGCGCGCTCCGGGTCCTGGCCGACGGCGGTGAGCAGGGCCGCGAGCTGGCCGGCCATCCGCTCGACGGTGGCCGGGTCGAACAGGTCGGTGTTGTAGGTGAGCAGGCCGTGCAGCGCGCCGCCGTCGGTCTCGGCGAACTCCAGCACCAGGTCGAAGGCGGTCCGGGTGTTGTCGGTCTCGACGTCGCTCACGTCCAGGCCCGGCAGGTCGAGTTCGGCGGCCGGGGTGTTCTGGAGCACGACCAGGACCTGGAAGAGCGGGCCGCGGCTGGTGTCGCGCTCCGGCTGGACGGCGTCCACCACCTTCTCGAAGGGCACGTCCTGGTGGGCGAAGGCGTCCAGGACGGTCTGCCGCACCTCACCGAGGAGGAGGGTGAAGGGCCGCTCGGGCTCGACCCTGGAGCGCAGCACCAGGGTGTTGACGAAGAACCCGACGAGCTGTTGGACCTCGGCCCGGTCACGGCCGGAGGTGACGGTGCCGACGGCGATGTCGGTGTCCCCGCCGAGCCGGGCCAGGTAGGCCTGGGCGGCGGCGACCAGGGTGGCGAACAGGGTGGCGCCGCGCTCCCGGCCGACCCGGGCGAGCCGGCGGGCGGCCTCGGCGGGCAGCTCCAGCCGGGCGGTGGCGCCGTTGCTGGTGCGCACCGCGGGCCGGGGCCGGTCGGTGGGCAGCCGCAGCGGGACGACGCCGTCCAACTGGTGCTTCCAGTAGTCGAGTTGTTCCTCGGCGGGGGCGCCGGTGGTGCGCTGCCAGTGCGCGTAGTCGGCGTACTGCACCGGCAGTGGCGCCAACGGGGCCCGCGTGGTGCCGAGTTCGGCCCGGTAGAGGTGGGCCAGGTCGGAGAGCAGTACACCGGTGGACCAGCCGTCGGTGACGATGTGGTGCAGGGTCAGCGCCAGCACGTGCTCCCCGTCGGCCAGTCGGGCCAGCGCGGTGCGCAGCAGCGGTCCCCGGCGCAGGTCGAAGGGGCGGGCGCGCTCGGCGGCGAGCAGTTCGTTCAGGGCCTGTTCGGGCTGTCCGGCGAGGTCGTGCGGCGGGAGCGGCACGGCCGTCGGCGGGTGGACGAGCTGGACGCCGTGGCCGTCGACGCTGTCGAAGGTGGTGCGCAGCGCCTCGTGCCGGGCCACCAGGGCGTTCAGGGCCGCGCCGAGCGCGCCGGGGTCGAGGGCGCCGCGCAGCCGCAGCGCGAGCGCGGTGACGTACTCGGCGCCGCCGGGCGCGAACTCCTCCAGGAACCAGAGGCGTTGCTGGGCGTAGGACATCGGGGCCGCGCCTTCCCGGGGCACCGGCAGGACGGGCGGACGCGCCGGGGTGCCCGGCTCCGAGGTGAGCAGCCGGGCCAGGCCGGCCGGGGTGGGGTGGTCGAAGACGGCGCGGGGGCCGAGGTCGGTGCCGAAGGCCTCGGCGAGGCGGGCGGCGAGCCGGATGCTGAGGATGGAGTCGCCGCCGAGTTCGAAGAAGCTCCGGTCGGTGCCGGGCGGGCGGATGCCGAGCACCTCGGCGAACACCTCGGTGGTGCGGCGTTCGGCGTCGGTGCGCGGCTCGACCCGCTCGCGGCGCTCGCCACCGGGCTCCGGCGCCGGGAGCGCGGCGCGGTCGACCTTGCCGTTGCGGCTCAGCGGGAGGGCGTCGAGCGGGACGAAGGCGGCCGGGACGAGGTAGTCGGGCAGGGCCCGGGCGGCGAAGGCCCGCAGCTCCTCGGGGTCGGCGGCGCCGACCGGGTAGGCGACCAGCCGACGGGCGCCGGGCCGGTCCTCGCGGACGACCACGGCGACGTCGGTGACCAGCGGGTGGGCGGCCAGGGCGGCCTCCACCTCGGCGGGCTCGACCCGGAAGCCGCGGATCTTCGCCTGGTCGTCGGCGCGGCCGAGGAACTCGACGGTGCCTTCGGGGCGGCGGCGGGCGAGGTCCCCGGTGCGGTACATCCGGGAGCCGGGCGGGCCGGACGGGTCGGCGAGGAAGCGGGCGGCGGTGGCGCCGGGGCGGCCCAGGTAGCCGCGGGCCACGCCCTCGCCGGCCAGGTACAGCTCGCCGACGCAGCCGGGCGGGACGGGCCGCAGCCGCCGGTCCAGGACGTGCACCCGGCGGTCGTCCAGCGGCCGGCCGATCGGGACGGTGTCGGGCACCGCCGCGGCGTCCGGGAGGGCGTGGGCGGTGGCGAAGGTGGTGGTCTCGGTGGGCCCGTAGCCGTCCACCACGGTCAGCCCGGGGCAGGCCGCCAGCACCCGGCGCACGGCGGCGGCGGGCACCACGTCCCCGCCGGTCCACAGGGTGCGCAGGCCGGTGAAGCAGTCCGGGGCGTCCTGGGCGAGCAGCCGGAACAGCCCGGCGGTGAGCCAGAGCGCGGTGGGCCCGTCCGGTCCGGCGAGCCGGCGCAGCAGCGCCGCGTCCACCGGCCCGTCGGGGGCGACGAGCACGCAGCCGCCGTTCAGCAGCGGCGCCCACACCTCGAAGGTGGCGGCGTCGAAGGCGACCGGGGAGTGCAGCAGCACCCGGGCGCAGCGGTCGTCGGCGAAGCGGCTGTCGGTGGCGAGCGAGGCCACGTCGCGGTGCCGCACGGCGACGGCCTTGGGCTCGCCGGTGGAGCCGGAGGTGTACATCACGTAGGCGAGTCGGTCCGGGTCCGCGGCCGGCCGGTCCGGGGTGGCCGCGTCGTCCCGGGCGGCGTCCTCCCGGGCAGCGTCCTCCCGGGCGGCGGCGACCTGCTCGGCGGCGACCTGCGCGGCGGTGAGCGAGGCGGCCGTGCCGGCCCGGTCGAGCAGGGTGCGGCGGCGCTCCTCGGGGGCCCGCAGGTCGACGGGCAGGTAGGCGCCGCCCGCCTTGAGCACGGCGAGCTGGGCGACGACCAGTTCGGCGCTCCGCTCCATCACCAGCGCGACCCGGCCCTCGGGCGCCAGTCCGTCGGCCAGCAGCCGGGCCGCGAGCCGGTCGGACCAGTCGTCGAGCGCGCGGTACGTCAGTTCCCGTTCGCCGTCGCGCACGGCGGGGGCGTCGGGGGCGCTGCGGACCCGTTCGGCGAAGATCCGCAGCGGGCTGCTCGGCGCCGCCGGGCGGGCGGTGGTGTCCCAGGAGGCGAGGAGTTCGCGGTCGGCGGGGGTGAGCGGGTCCAGGGCGGCGAGGTCGCCGTCCAGGCCGTCGGCGAGGGCGGCGAGCAGCCGGGCGAGGCGGTCGGCGGCGTCCCGGGCCGTCCGCTCGTCGAACAGTTCCGGGTCGTACGCGAGGTCGAAGGCGAGCTGTCCGCTGAGGTGGGCGCGCAGGCACCAGGGGAAGGTGGTGGCGTCGTCGGCGCGCACCTCGACCACCCGGACCCCGGTGCGGTCGGCGGCCGACTCGTCGACGGGGTAGTTCTCGAACACCAGCATGCTGTCGAACAGGGGCTCCCCGGCGGGCAGTTCGCTCAGGCCCTGGATCCGGGGCAGCGCCAGGTGGTCGTGCCCGCGGCCGTCGCTCTGCCGGTCCTGGAGGTCGCGCAGCCAGGCCCGCGCGCCGCCGCCGCTCGATATCCGCACCCGGCACGGCACGGTGTTGATGAACAGGCCGATCATCGTCTCGACGCCGGGCAGTTCGGCCGGACGTCCGGAGACGGTGGTACCGAAGACCACGTCCTCGACGCCGGCGTAGCGGGCCAGCAGCAGCGCCCAGGCGCCCTCCACCAGGGTGTTGACGGTCAGCCCGGCGGTGGCCGCGTTCTCCCGCAGCCGGACGGAGAGCCCCTCGTCCAGGGCGCGGTGGACGGCGGCGGTGGCGCGGGCCCGGTGGGCGCCGGCGGGCCGGCGGTCGTAGGGCAGCGCGGTCCGCTCGGTGAACCCGGCCAGCGCGGTGCCCCAGTGCTCCTCGGCCGCCCGCCCGTCCTGCTCGCCCAGCCAGGCCAGGAAGTCCGCGAACGGCCGCCGGACCGGCCGGGGCGCCTGCGGCCCGCCGGTGCGCGCCGCGTACTCCTCGCACACCTCGGTGAGCAGCTGGCCGGTGCTCCAGCCGTCCAGGATCAGGTGATGGGTGGACCAGAGCAGCAGCACCTCGCCGTCGGGCAGCGCGGCCAGTACCAGCCGGGTGAGCGGCGCGGTGCCCAGGTCCAGCCCGGTGGCCCGCTCCTCGGCGAGCAGCCGCTCGGTCTCGGCGGCGCGCCGCTCGGGCGGCAGTGCGCGCCAGTCCAGGTGGCGGACGGGCAGCGCGGCGTGCCGGGCGACCAGCTGGACGGGATGCGGCAGGCCGCGCCAGTGCACGGCGGTGCGCAGCGCCGGGGTGCGGTCGGCGACCTGCTGCCAGGCCGCGGCGAAGGCCTCCGGGTCGGCGACGC
Organism: Kitasatospora sp. NPDC056651; assembly: GCF_042792155.1. Lineage (NCBI taxonomy): Bacteria > Bacillati > Actinomycetota > Actinomycetes > Kitasatosporales > Streptomycetaceae > Kitasatospora > Kitasatospora sp. NPDC056651. The sequence continues at coordinate 76,966 of NZ_JBHTWX010000008.1, forward strand.
CGGCCAGCCGGACGGCGATCCGGTCGACGTAGGCGCCGTCCTGGTCGACCAGCCCGTGGAAGAGCATGCCGGACTGGAGCGGGGTCAGCGGCAGGACGTCCTCGGTGTCCCGGCCGTCGCCGACCAGGCGGTCCAGCCGCTCCTGGTCGAGGCCGGCCAGCGGGAAGTCCGACGGGGTGCGCCCGCCGGCGCCGGGGCTCGCGCAGTGCTCGGCCAGCTCGCGCAGCGCCTGGAGGGTCTGCTCGGCGAGGGTGCGGACGGTGGCCTCGTCGTAGACGGCCGCGGGGTAGGTCCAGCCCAGTTCGAGCCGGCCGTCCTGGACCGCCCCGATGACGTCCAGCAGGTAGGGGCGGGGCTCGTCCGGGTCGGTGTCCCGCCCGGCCGGGGGCAGCGGGCCGCGCAGCAGCCCGTCCGCGCCGCCGCTACGGGCGTCCCACTGGCCGTGGTAGTTGAAGCCGACCTGCGGGGCCGCCGCGTCCCGCGGCAGGGCGCCGGGGCGCAGGTGGCGCAGCGCGCCGTGGCTGAGGCCGCGCAGCGGGACGGCGCGCAGCTGCTCCTTGACCGAGCGAAGGGTGTCGTGCCAGCCGGCCTCGGGGGCCACCCGCAGGGCGAGCGGGAACTCGGCGGTGAACCAGCCGACCGTCCGGGACAGGTCCTGGTCGGCGAACAGGTCCTCCCGGCCGTGGCCCTCCACCCCGATCAGCACGGTGTCCCGGCCGCACCAGCGGGCCAGGGTGCGGCCCAGGGCGCTGAGCAGGACGTCGTTGACCTGGGTGCGGTAGACGGCCGGGACCCGGCGCAGCAGCGCCTCGGTGGTGCGTTCGTCCAGGGTGACGGTGAGGGTGGCGGCGGTGCCGTGGGTGTTGGTCCCGGGCCGCCCGGCGGGCAGCTCGGCCGGGGCCTCGCCGGCGCGGGACCAGTAGGCGGTGTCGCCGTCCAGGGCGCCGGAGCGGGTGTGGCGCTCCAGCCGGGTGGCCCACCGGGCGTAGGAGGTGCCCGGCTCCGGCAGCCTGGCGGGGGCGCCGGTGCGGGCGGCGCGGTAGGCCGCTTCGAGGTCGGCCAGCAGGATCCGCCAGGAGACGCCGTCCACGGCCAGGTGGTGGACGGTGAGCACGAGTTGGCCGGGCTGTCCGGCGTCGCCCGCGACGTGCAGGGCGCGCAGCACCCGGCCCTCGACCGGGTCGAGGGAACGCTGGGCCTCCTCGGCGAGGTGCTGCACCCGCGCCTCGGCGGCGGCCGGGTGGTGGCTGAAGACGCCGTCCGGCGCGTGGTCCCGGACCTCCTGGTGCCAGCCGGAGGCGCCGTGGCGGAACCGGGTGCGCAGCGCCGGGTGGCGCTCCGCCAGGGCGAGCACCGCCCGCCGCAGGGCGGCCGGGTCGGTGTCCGGGGCCAGCGCGAACCGCTGGGTCATGGTGAAGCGCAGCGCGTCGCCGGGGCGGCGGCCGTCGAGGTACCAGTGCTGGATCGGGGTGAGCGGCGCCTCGCCGGGCTCGGCCCCGGAGGTCTCCGGGGCATCGGCCACCTCGCCTGCGGTCAGGGCGAGTTCGGCGATGTTCTGGTAGCGGAAGACGTCCTTGGTGGTGAGGGAGAGTCCGGCGGCGCGGGCCCGGGAGACGATCTGGATGCTGAGGATGGAGTCGCCGCCGAGCGCGAAGAAGTTGTCCCGGGTGCCGATCCGCTCCACGCCCAGCACCTCGGCCCAGATCGCGGCGAGCCGCTGCTCGGTGCCGGGGCGCGGGGCGACGTACGGGGTGGTGCGGTCCGGCTGGGCCGACGGGGCGGGCAGGGCGCGCCGGTCGGTCTTGCCGCTGGTGGTGCGCGGGATGCGGGCCAGCGGGACGTACGCGGTGGGCACCAGGTGGTCGGGCAGGGTGCGGCGCAGCCAGGCCCGCAGTTCCTCGGCGGGTGGCACCCGGCGGCCGGCCGGTACCGGGTAGCCGACCAGCAGGGTCCGGCCGCCCTGTTCGCGGGCGGCGACGGCGCAGTCGGCGACGTCGGGGTGGGTCAGCAGCGCGGCCTCCACCTCGCCGGGCTCGATCCGGAAGCCGCGGATCTTGACCTGGGCGTCGGCCCGGCCGAGGAACTCCAGTTGTCCCTCCGCGTCCCAGCGGGCGAGGTCACCGGTGCGGTACATCCGGGTGCCCGGGTCGCCGTACGGGTCGGCGAGGAAGCGGGTGGCGGTCAGTCCGGGCCGGTCGAGGTAGCCGCGGGCGACCTGCGCACCGGCCAGGTACAGCTCTCCCGGCATGCCGGGCGGCACCGGGCGCAGCGCGCCGTCCAGCACGTAGGCGCGGGTGCCGCGCCCCGGCCGGCCGATCACCGGGCGTTCCGGGTGGTCGGCGCAGCGGGCGTAGGCGGCGTCGACGGTGCACTCGGTGGGCCCGTACAGGTTGTAGGTGGTGACTCCGAACTCGGCCTGGGCGGTGCAGAGTTCACGCCAGGTGGCGGCGGGGACGGCCTCGCCGCCGAGCAGCAGGACGCGCGGGTGGTGCGGAGCGGGGGCGAGCAGTCCGGCGGCGGTGAGTTCGCGCAGCAGGGAGGGGGTCACGTTGACGACGTCGATCCGCCGGTCGACGATCCGCGCGCGGAAGGCCTGCGGGTCCAGCCGGACCTCCTCGTCGATCAGGTGGAGCTCCTGACCGAACGCCAGCAGCAGCGGGGCCTCCCAGCTGGTGTCGAAGGAGAGGGAGGCGCTGAGCGCGACCCGCAGCCGGCGGCCGTCGGCGGTGTGCGGCGCGAGCACCCCCGCCCGGTGGTCGTGGCAGAGGTTGACCAGCTGGCGGTGCTCGACGAGCACGCCCTTGGGGCGGCCGGTCGATCCCGAGGTGTGGATGAGGTACGCGGCGTGCGCCGGCAGCAGCGGGGCCGTGCGCTCGGCGTCGGTCAGGTCGTGGCCCGGCAGGTCGTCCCAGGGCACCTCGTCGAGGGCCCGCTCGGTCAGCACCGTGCGGGGCCGGGTGTCGTCGAGCAGCAGGGCGGCCCGCTCCTCGGGCAGGTCCGGGTCGACGAACTGGAGGGCGGCGCCGGCCTTGAGCACCGCGAGCAGGGCGACGATCAGGTCGGAGGTGCGCGGCAGCCGGACGGCGACCACCTGCTCCGGTCCGGCGCCGAGGGCGGCCAGGTGGCGGGCGAGCCGGTTGGCCCGGGCGTTGAGGGCGGCGAAGTCCAGGGTGGCGTCCCGGGCGACCAGCGCGGTGGCCCCGGGGGTGCGGGCGGCCTGCGCCTCGAACAGGGCGGTGAAGGTGGTGTCCGGCGCGGTCTGCGGCTCGCCCCGGCCCTGCCGCAGCACCTCCCGCCGCTCGTCCTCGGTCATCAGCGGCAGCGCCCCGACGGGCGTGTGCGGCGCCTCGGCGGCGGCCGCCAGCAGGGTGCCCAGCGCGTCGGCCAGCCGTCGGGCGGTGCGCTCGTCGAACAGGCCGGTGCTGTACTCCAGGTAGCCGGTCAGGCCGCCGTCGTGCTCGGCGAAGTCGAAGGACAGGTCGAAGGTGGCGTTGCGGACCGGCGGGGTGACCGGTTCCACCGTCAGGCCGGGCAGCCGGGGTGCCTCGGCGCCGAGGTTGTGCAGCGCCACCATGACCTGGAACAGCGGGGTGCGGCTGGTGTCGCGCTCCGGCTGGAGGGCGTCCACCAGCCGTTCGAAGGGCACCTCCTGGTGGGCCAGGGCCGCCAGTACGGTGCGCTGGGCGGCGGTCAGCAGTTCGTGGAAGGACAGTTCGGGTCGGATGTCGCCGCGCAGCACCAGGGTGTTGACGAACATGCCGACCACGTCGTGGAGTTCGCCCTGCTCGCGGCCGGAGGTGACGGTGCCCACCGCGAGGTCGCGCTGCCCGGACCAGCGGGCCAGCAGCAGCTGGCAGGCGGCCAGCAGGACGGTGTAGAGGGTGCCGTCGGCCTCCCGGCCGCGCTCGCGCAGCCGGGCGGTCAGCCCGGCGGGCAGGGTGAAGGTGACCAGCGCGCCCTCCCGGCTCCGCACCGCCGGGCGCGGCCGGTCGGTGGGCAGCTCCAGCGGGGCGAGGCCCGCCAGGGTCCGGCGCCAGTGGTCGAGGTCGGCCTCGGCGTCGGCGGTGCGGGTGCGCTGCCAGGCCGCGTAGTCGGTGTACCGGACGGGCAGCGCGGGCAGCTCCGGCCGGCGGCCCTCGACGGCGGCGGCGTACAGCTCGCCCAGGTCGCGGCCCAGCACGCCCATCGACCAGCCGTCGGTGGCGATGTGGTGCACGGCCAGCACCAGCACGTGCTCGTCGGCGGCCGTACGGGCCAGGCGGGCGCGCAGCACCGGGCCGGCTTCGAGGTCGAAGGGGGTGGCGGCGATCCGCTCCACCAGGGCGTCCAGGCCGGCCGGGGCGACGTCCTCGCAGGGCAGCTCGACGGGCTCGGGCGGGCGGACCACCTGCCGGGCCCGGCCGTCCCGTTCGGCGTAGGTGGTCCGCAGCGCCTCGTGCCGCTCGACCAGCGCGTCCAGGGCGCCGGCCAGCGCGGCCCGGTCGAGGGCGCCGCGCAGCCGCAGCACGGACAGCGAGCTGTACTCGGTGCTGCCGGGCTCGAACCGGTCGAGGAACCAGAGCCGCTGCTGGGCGTGGGAGAGCGGCGGCTCGGCGGCCGGGTCGGCGGTGGGGATGACGGCCGCCGCCGTGCCCCCGCCGGGGGTGCCGAGTGCCTCGGCCAGGTCGGCGAGCACGGGGTGGGTGAACAGCAGCCGGGGCGACAGGTCGGCGGAGCCGAAGGCGGCGCGCAGCCGGGCGGTGACCCGTACGGCGAGGATGGAGTCCCCGCCGATGGCGAAGAAGTCGTCCTCGGCGCCGATCTCCCCGGCGTCCAGGACCTCCGTCCAGGCCTCGGCGACCAGCCGTTCGGCGCGGGTGCGGGGCGCGGTCCGCTCGCGGCCGGCCGCGAAGCCGTCGGGGCCGGGCAGCGGCAGGGCGCGCCGGTCGAGCTTGCCGTTGGGGGTGAGCGGCAGCGCGGCCAGCGGGACGTAGGCGGCGGGCACCAGGTAGGCGGGCAGCAGCTGTTCCAGGTGGGCGCGCAGCTCGGCGGCGGACGGGGGCTGCCCGGCGCCCTCGCCGACCACGTGGGCGACCAGCCGGCGGGTGCCGGCGGCGTCCTGGTGGACGCCGACGGTGGCCAGGCCCACGCCCGGGTGGGTCTGGAGGGCGGCCTCGATCTCGCCGGGTTCGATCCGGTAGCCGCGGATCTTGACCTGCTGGTCGGCGCGACCCAGGTAGCGCAGGGTGCCGTCGGCCTGGCGGCGGGCCCGGTCGCCGGTGCGGTACATCCGGGTGCCGGGGGCGCCGAACGGGTCGGCGGGGAAGCGGGTGGCGGTCAGGCCGGGCCGGTTGAGGTAGCCGCGGGCCAGGCCCTCGCCGGCCACGTACAGTTCGCCGACGGCGCCCGGGGGCACCGGGGCGAGGTCGTCGTCGAGCAGGTACAGCCGCAGGTCGGCGATGCCGGTGCCGATCGGGCTCGGGCCGGGGCCGGCGTCGGCGGCGGTCGCGCGGTCCAGCTCGAGGTGGGTGACGTGCACGGTGGTCTCGGTGATGCCGTACATGTTCACCAGGCGCGGCGCGTCCTCGGGGTGGCGCCGGTACCAGTCGGCGAGCCGGGTGACGTCCAGCGCCTCACCCCCGAAGACCACCGTGCGCAGCGCCAACCGGCTTGACAGCTCCGGGTGTTCGGCGTCGGCGCGGGCCAGCTGGTGGAACGCGGACGGGGTCTGGTTGAGGACGGTGACCTGCTCCTCGACGAGCAGCCGCAGGAAGTCCTCCGGGGAGCGGGCGGTGGAGTCGGGGACGACCACGAGCCGGCCGCCGTGCAGCAGCGGGCCCCACAGCTCCCAGACCGAGAAGTCGAAGGTGTAGGAGTGGAACAGCGTCCAGACGTCCTCGGCGCCGAAGCCGAACCGCTCCCGGGTCTGCTCGAACAGCCGGACCACGTTGGCGTGCGGCACCACCACGCCCTTGGGGCGGCCGGTCGAGCCCGAGGTGAAGATGGCGTAGGCGGGGCTGTCCGGCAGCGGGCGGCACTCGGGGCCGAGCGGTCCTGCCGGGCGGCGGGCGAGGTCGGCGCGCACCCCGGGATCGGCCAGGGCGAGGACGGGGACGCCCACGCCGGCCGGCTCCTCCCCGGTGACCAGGGCCACCGGGGCGGCGTCGCGCAGCAGTTCCTCCCGGCGTTCGGCGGGCAGGCCCGGGTCCAGCGGCAGGTAGGCCGCGCCGGTCTTGAGGACGGCGAGCACGGCCACCACCAGCTCGGCGGTGCGCGGCAGCGCGAGGGCGACGTACCGCTCGGGCCCGGCGCCGAACTCGGCCAGCCGGTGGGCGAGCCGGCCGGCCCGGGCGTCCAGCTCGGCGTAGTCGAGGCGCTCCCCGCCGCAGGTGACGGCCTCGGCGTGCGGGGTGCGGGCGGCCTGCGCCTCGAACAGGTCGACCAGGGCGTGCTCGGGCCGGCCCTGGGCGGTGCCGTTCCAGTCGACCAGCAGCCGGCGCCGCTCCTCCTCGGTGGTCCAGGCCAGGGCGCGCAGCGGCCGGTCCAATCCGGCGGCCAGCTCGGTGAGCACCAGGCGGAGCCGTTCGGCGAGGGCGCGGACGGTGGCGGCGTCGAACAGCCCGGGGTCGTAGGCGAGGTCGAAGCCGAGCTGCCCGCCCTGGTAGGCGCGCAGCACGAGCGGGAAGCTGGTGGCGTCCCGCGAGGAGACCTCCACCAGGCGCACCCCGGTGCCGGCGGCGCGGGCGTCGTCGAAGGGGTAGTTCTCGAAGGCGACGATGCTGTCGAACAGCGCGCTGCCGGCCGGGACGTCGCTGAACCCGGTGAGTTCGGCGAGCGAGACCGCCGAGTGGCGGCGGGCCTCGGCCTGGGCCTCCTGGAGCTCCCGCAGCCAGTCGGCGGCGGTGCGGGAGCCGTCCACCCGGACCCTGGTCGGCAGGGTGTTGATGAACATGCCGATCATCGACTCGACGCCGGGCAGCTCCTCGGGCCGCCCGGAGACGGTGGTGCCGAACAGGACGTCCGGCTCGCCGCTGTAGCGGGAGAGCAGCAGCGCCCAGGCGCCCTGCACCACGGTGCCGAGGGTCAGCCCGGACTGCCGGGCGGTGCGGGCGAGCCGCTCGGAGACCTGCTCGGACAGCGCGGCGGTGTGGCTGCCGGCCGAGCGGGCGCGGTGGGCCTCGCGCCGGACCCGGTCGACGGGCAGCGGGGTGGCGGTGGCGAAGCCGTCCAGGACGGACCGCCAGTGGGCGCGGGCGGCTTCGGCGTCCTGCTCGGTCAGCCAGCGCACGTAGTCGGCGAAGGGCCGGCGCACCGCCGGGGCGGGCGCGCCGCCGGTGGTGAGCGCCGCGTACTCCTCGAAGACGTCGCTGAGCACCTGGGCGAGGCTCCAGCCGTCCAGGATCAGGTGGTGGGAGGTCCACAGCAGTTGGAGCCGGGCCTCGGGCAGCCGGACCAGGGTGAGCCGGGTGAGCGGGGCGCTGGCGATGTCCAGGCCCCGGGCGAGGTCCTCGGCGCTCAGTTCGGCCAGCCGTTCGGCCCGCTCGGCCGGCTCGACGGCCCGCAGGTCGAGGTGGGTGACGGGCAGCCGGACGCCCCGGCGCACCACCTGGAGCGGGGCGGGGACGTCCTCCCAGACCACCGAGGTGCGCAGCGCCGGGGTGTGGTCGGCGACCCGCTGCCAGGCCAGGGCGAGGGCCTGCGGGTCGGCGACGCCGTCCAGCAGCAGGGCGGCCTGGTCCAGGTAGACGTCGTCGGGGCCGCCGACCAGGCGGTGGAAGAGCATGCCCTCCTGGAGCGGGGTGAGCGGCAGCAGGTCCGCGACCTCCCGGCCGTCGCCGACCAGGCGGTCCAGCGCGGCCTGGTCGAGGCCGGCCAGCGGGAAGTCGGAGGGGGTGCGGCCGCCGGCGCCGGGGCGGGCGCAGTGCGCGACGACGGCGCGCAGGGCGGCGGTCATGGCCTCGGCCAACTCCCGCACGGTGTCGGCCCGGTGGACCTGGTCGCTGTAGTGCCAGGTGAGTTCCAGCTCGCCGTCGGCGACCACCGCGGCGACGTCCAGCAGGTGGTCCAGCGGCTCGTCCGGGGCGAGGTCCCGGCCCAGGGCCTCCCCGGCGGGGGCGAAGTCGCCGCCCTCGGGGGCGCTCCACTGGCCGTGGTAGTTGAAGCTGACCTGGGGCAGCGGGACGTCCCGCAGGGCCTCGGCACCGGGAGCGGGCGAGCCGAGCCGGGCGAGGGCCTCGTAGCCGAGGCCGCGCCGGGGCACGGCGCGCAGCCGCTCCTTGACCTGCTTGAGGGTGGCGGCCCAGTCCGGGGAGTCGGCCGGGCCGACCGGGGTGAGGGTGACGGGGTACTGGGTGGTGAACCAGCCGACCGTCCGGGAGAGGTCGAGGCCGTCGAACAGCTCCTCGCGGCCGTGGCCCTCCAGGGCGACGGTGACCCGGCCGGTGCCGGTCCAGTCGGCGAGGGCCCGGCCCAGCGCGCTGAGCAGCACGTCGTTGACCTGGGTGCGGTAGACCTCGGGGACCTTGCGCAGCAACGCCTCGGTGGTGGCCCGGTCCAGCCGGCTGCGCAGGGTGCGCACCGAGCCGGCCGTGGGCGTGCCGGGGAGGTCGACGGGCAGCGGCTCGGCGGGGGTGCCGGTCTCGGCGGTCCAGTACGCCAGGTCCTCGTCCAGGCCGCCGGCCCGGACGAACTCGGCGAGCCGGTGGGCCCAGTCGGTGAACGCGGTGGGCTCGGGGGCCGGGTCGGGGGTCTCGCCCGCCGCGGCCTGCCGGTAGGCCTGCGCCAGCTCGGCGAGCAGCACGCGCCAGGAGACGCTGTCCACGGCGAGGTGGTGGGCGGTCAGGAACAGCTGGGGCCGGGCCCCGGCGCCCCCGGCGTTCCCGGTGTCCCCGGCGCCCCCGGTGTCCCCGGCGTCCTCGGTGCGGAAGAGGACGGCGCGCAGCAGGGCGCCGGTGGCCGGATCCAGCTCGGCGCGGGCGGCCTCGGCGGCGCGCTCGCGGTCGCCGCCGGGATCGAGCCGATGCAGCGGTGCGCCCGCGTCGGCGACCGGCTCCTGACGCCAGTCGGCCCCGGTGCGGGTGTAGCGGGTGCGCAGCGCCGGGTGGGCGGCCACCACCGCGCCCAGCGCGCGGTCCAGGGCCGCTTCGTCCAGCCCGTGCGGCAGGTCGAGCAGCAGCGACATGGTGAAGTGCCGCAGCGGGCCGTGGGCGGCGAAGAACCACTCCTGGACGGGGGTGAGCGGGGCGGGCCCCTCCCGGTGGCGCGGTTCGGAGGCGGCGGGCGCCTCGGCGGTGCGGGCCGCGGCGGCCAGGTCGGCGACGGTCTGGTGGCGGAAGACGTCCTGGGAGCCGATCCGCAGGCCCGCCGCGCGGGCCCGGGAGACGGCCTGGATGCTCAGGATCGAGTCGCCGCCGAGTTCGAAGAAGTTGTCGGTGACGCCGACCCGGGGCACGCCGAGCACCTCGGCCCAGATGGCGGCGAGGGCCTCCTCCCCGGGGGTCCGGGGGGCAACGAACTCCCCTGTCCGGACGTCCGCTTCGGGGGCGGGCAGGGCTCGGCGGTCCAGCTTGCCGCTGGTGGTGAGCGGCAGCGCGTCGAGCACGGTGAAGGAGGACGGCACCAGGTGGTCGGGCAGTACCCGGCGCAGCGCGGCGCGCAGGTCGGCGGCGGGGCGGGCGGCGCCCTCGGCGAAGGCCAGGTAGGCGGCCAGCCGGTGGTGGCCGTGGGCGTCGGGGACGGCGACGACGGCGGCCGCGGCGACCTCCGGCAGGTCGAGCAGGGCGGCCTCGATCTCGCCGGGCTCGATCCGGTGGCCGCGCACCTTGACCTGGTCGTCGGCGCGCCCGAGGTACTCCAGGCGCCCGTCGGCGGTCCACCGGGCGAGGTCGCCGGTGCGGTACATCCGGGTGCCGGGCGGGCCGTACGGGTCGGCGGTGAAGCGGGCGGCGGTCAGGCCCGGGCGGCCGGCGTAGCCGCGGGCGACCTGTTCACCGGCCAGGTGGAGTTCGCCGCTCACCCCGGGCGGCACCGGCTGGAGCCGGCCGTCCAGGACGTAGGCACGGACGTTGGGCAGCGGGCGGCCGACCAGCGGCCGGTCCCCGCCGTCGATCCGGCAGGCCAGCGCGTCGACGGTGCACTCGGTGGGGCCGTAGTAGTTGTAGGCGGCCACCCCGGGGCGGGCGGCGAGCTCGCGCCAGAGCCGGGGCGTGACGGCCTCGCCGCCGAGCATCAGCACCCGGGGGCGGTGGCGGGGGTCGTCGAGCAGCCCGGCGGGCAGCAGTTGGCGCAGGTAGGAGGGGGTGAGGTCGAGGAAGTCGATCCGGTGGCGCACCACGTACTCGACCAGGGCGGCCGGGTCCATCCGGGTGGTCTCGTCGACCAGGTGCAGCGGGTGGCCGTCGGCCAGCAGCAGCACGCCCTCCAGTGAGGTGTCGAAGGAGAAGGAGGCGGTCAGCGCGACGTTCAGCGGGCCGCCGGCGTCGGCGACGAAGCCCGCCCGGTGGGCGGCGAGCAGGTGGGCCAGGGCGCGGTGCGGGACGGTGACGCCCTTGGGGCGGCCGGTGGAGCCGGAGGTGTGGAGCACGTACGCGGTGGTGTCGAGGTCCGGCGCGGGGAGCGGGCCCCCCTCGTCGGAGGCCTCCGGCAGGGCGCGCAGCGTCTCCTCGTCCAGCACCAGGGCCGGGCGGGCGTCCGCCAGCAGGTAGCGGACGCGTTCCTCGGGCAGCGCCGGGTCCAGCGGGAGGTAGCCGGCGCCGGCCTTCCAGACGGCGAGGACCGCCACCACCAGGTCGGCGGTGCGCGGCAGCCGCAGGGCGACCAGCCGCTCCGGGCCGGCGCCGAGGGCGCGGAGCCGGCGGGCGAGCCGTTCGGCGCGGGCGTCCAGGGCCGCGTAGTCGAGCCGCTCCTCCCCCGCGACCAGCGCGAGGGCGTCCGGGGTCGAGGCGGCCCGGCGGCGGAACAGTTCGGTGTGTCCGACCGGCTCGACGGGCAGCGCGGTGGCGTTCCAGTCCCGGGTGACCTGTGCCGTCTCCCGGTCGGAGAGCAGCGGCAGGGTGGCGAGCGGCCGGTCCGGCTCGGCGGCGGCGCCCTCCAGCAGCCGCAGCAGTTGTTCGGCCGTCCGGCGGGCGGTCGGCGCGTCGAACAGGTCGGCGCGGTACTCCAGGACGCCGGTGAGCGCCTCGCCGTCGGGGACGAACTCCATGCTGAGGTCGAAGGTGGCGGCCTGCCGGGGCACGGTGACCGGGGCGGCGGCGAGTCCGTGCGGGGCGCCGGCCGCGGGTGGGGCGGGGTGCAGCAGCACCAGGACGTCGAACAGCGGGTTGCGGCCGGCCTCGCGGGGCGCGCCGACCGCCTCGACCAGCCGCTCGAAGGGCGTCTCGCCGTGTGCCAGGGCGTCGTTGCCGGTCTCGGTGGCGGCCGCGAGCAGTTCGCGGAAGGACGCCCCGGGCTCGACCCGGGTGCGCAGCACCACGGTGTTGACGAAGCAGCCGACGGCCCGTTCCAGCTCGGTGCGGGTGCGCCCGGCCAGCAGCGAGCCGACGGTGACGTCCGGCTGCCCGGACCAGCGGGCCAGCAGCGCCTGGGTGCCGGCCACCAGCGCGGTGTTGAGGGTGCCCTGCCGCTCGGCCGCGAGGGCGCGCAGCCGGGCGGTGAGCGGCGCGGGGACGGTGAAGGTGTGCAGGGCGCCGGGGCCGGCCTCCTCGCCGCGCCGGGGGTGGTCCAGCGGCAGCTCGGTCGGCGCCGCGCCGGCCAGCTTCTCCCGCCAGTGGGCGAGTTGGCCCTCCAGTCGGGCGCCGGACAGCCGATCGCGCTGCCAGAGCGCGAAGTCCGGGTACTGGGCGGCGACTTCGGGCAGGTCGGGCTCAGCGCCGCGGGCCAGGGCGTCGTAGGCGGTGCACAGTTCGTCCAGGACGACGCCCATCGACCAGCCGTCGGTGACGATGTGATGGGCCGTCAGCTGAAGCACGTGGCCGCCCGACGGCTCGGCCACCAGCAGGGCGCGCAGCAGCGGCCCCTGTCCGAGGTCGAAGGGGCGGGAGTACTCGTGGAGCAGGATCGCGTCCAGGCCCTCCCCCGCGGCCTGCTCCCGGAGCGGCAGCGCCACCGGCCCGGCCGGCCGTACGGTCTGCACCGGCCGGCCGTCGTCCTCGGCGAAGGTGGTGCGCAGCGCCTCGTGGCGCGCCACCACGGCGGTGAGCGCGGCGGTGAGCGCCGCGCGGTCCAGCTCTCCGGTGAACCGCAGGGCGACGGCGCTGTTGTAGCGCGGGTCGCCGGGCCGCAGCCGGTCCAGGAACCAGAGCCGCTGCTGGACGAAGGAGGGCGGCAGCGGCCGGTCGCGGTCGGCGCGCGGGATGGCCCGTTCGGCGGCCGCCCGCGTGCCGCCGGCCTTGCCGGCCAGCCGCTGCCGCAGGGCCTCGCGCAGGTCGGCGGGCAGCGCGGCGGCGCGGTCCCGCTTCGAAGGCGTCTCAGGCGTCATGGTCGGTTCCTCAGCGTTCGTCATCGTCGGGGCCGTCCAGCGCGGCGGCGGCTTCGTCGGGGCCGTCCAGCGCGGCGGCTTCGAGTTCGCTCAGCACCAGGTCCTCCACCAGGTCCGCCAGGGCGGCCACGGTGCGGGAGACCAGCACGTCGCGGGGGGTGAGGGTGACGCCGAAGGCGTCGTTGGCCCGGGAGGCGATCAGCAGGGCCCGCATCGAGTCGCCGCCCAGCTGGAAGAAGTCGTCGGTGGCGCCGACGGCGGTGTGCAGGGTCTCGGCCCAGATCTCCGCCACGGCCTCCTCGGTGGGTGTGCGGGGCGCCACCCGTTCGGCGGGCTCGGACTCGCCCGGGCCCGGGGCGGGCAGTGCCGCGCGGTCGGTCTTGCCGCTCGCGGTGAGCGGGAAGCAGTCGAGCACGGCGAAGGCCGAGGGCACCATGTGGCCGGGCAGCGAGCGGGCGGCCAGGGCGCGCAGCTCGGCGCCGGTCGGCGGTTCGGCGCCGGGGGCGGCGAGCAGGTGGGCGACCAGCCGGGGCAGCCCGGGCTCGTCCTCCCGGACGCTCACCACGGCGTCCAGCACGGCCGGGTGGCGCACCAGCACCGCTTCCACCTCGCCCGCCTCGATCCGGTGGCCGCGCAGCTTCAGCTGGTGGTCGGCGCGGCCCAGGTAGTGCAGTTCGCCATGACGGTCGCGGCGCACCAGGTCCCCGGTGCGGTACATCCGGCCGCCGGGCGGCCCGTACGGGTCGGCGGTGAACCGGGTGGCGGTCAGGCCGGGGCGGCCGAGGTAGCCGCGGGCCAGGGCCGGTCCGCTCAGCCACAGCTCGCCGGGGACGCCGTCGGGCACCGGCCGCAGCCGGGCGTCCAGGACGTACGCGCCGGTGCCGGGCAGCGGGCGGCCGATCGGCGGGGCGGTGCCGTCCGCGGTCAGCGGCGCCGACCAGGTGGCGACCACGGTGGCCTCGGTGGGCCCGTAGGAGTTGACCATCCGGTGGTGCGGGGCCCAGCGGGCGACCAGGTCGGCGCCGCAGGCCTCGGCGCCGACGATCAGGGTCTTCAGCGCGGGCAGGCTGCCGGGGGTGTCGGCCGGCAGGGTGGCCAGCGCGGCGGGCGGCAGCAGGGTGTGGGTGATCCGCTGGTCCCGGAGCAGTTCGGCCAGCCGGGCGCCGAGCAGCGGTCCGGGCTCGGGCACCACCAGCCGGGCGCCGTGCGGCAGGGCCAGGCACAGTTCCAGCACCGAGGCGTCGAAGCTGGGGGTGGCGAAGGCCAACACCCGGTCTCCCGGGGCCACTCGGTAGTGCTCGGCCTCGGCGGCGGCGAAGCCGGCCAGGCCGCGGTGGGTGACCACGACGCCCTTGGGGGTGCCGGTGGAGCCGGAGGTGAAGATGACGTAGGCGGGGTCGTCCACGTCCAGCGGGCGGGTGCGGTCGGCGTCGGTGGGGCGGTGGCCGGGTGCGCCGTGCGGATCGGCGGCCAGCAGGTCCGCCACCTCCTTGGCGTCCAGGGTCAGCGCGGGGGCCGCGTCGCGCAGCATCGCCTCGATCCGCTGCTCGGGGTAGTGCGGGTCGACGGGCAGGAAGGCGGCGCCGGTCTTGGCCACCGCCAGTTCGGCGAGCACCATGTCGGCCGAGCGGGGCAGCAGCAGGGCGACGGTCCGCCCGGGGCCGGCGCCGCGCGCGATCATCCGGTGGGCGAGGCGGTTGGCGTGGGCCTCGGCCTCGGCGTAGGTGAGATCCCGTCCGGCGGCGCTCAGGGCGACGGCCCGGGGCCACCGGTCCGCGGCGGCCTCGACCAGGGCGGGCAGGGTGGCCGGGGGCGGCGGGGCGAGCGCCGGGCGGGCCGGGCCGCGCAGCAGCCGCTGCCGTTCGCCGGGCGGCAGCAGGTCCAGCTCGTCCAGCCGGGCTCCGCCGTCCGAGTCGGCCAGTGCGGACAGGGTGTGCAGCAGTTGGGCGGCCAGCCCTTCGGCGGTCTCCCGGTCGAGGAAGCGGGGGTCGTGGCCGAGTTCCACGGCGAGCCGCTCGCCCGGCGAGACGACCACGGTGAGCGGGTAGTTGGTCGCCTCCCGGGCGTCCAGTTCGCGCACCAGCAGGCCGTGGGCACCGGCGGTGGCGTCGCCGACCGGGTAGTTCTCGAAGACCACCAGGCTGTCGAACAGCTCGGTGCCCGGCGGGAGTCGGCTGAGCCCGTGCATCCGCGCCAGCGGCAGGTGGTCGAACCGGCGGTCCTCGGCCTGCTCCTCCTGGAGGGTGCGCAGCCAGTCGGCGCACGGCTGCCGGCCGTCGACGGCGACCCGGGCGGGCAGGGTGGTGATGAACAGGCCGACGATGCCGTCGGAGCCGGGAAGGTCGGCGGGCCGCCCGGAGACGGTGGTGCCGAAGCAGACCCGCTCCTCCCCGCTCCAGCGGGACAGCAGCAGCGCCCAGGCGCCCTGCACCACGGTGTTGAGGGTGAGCCGGTGGCGGCGGGCGAACTCCTGGATCCGCTCGGTGGCGGCCTCGTCCAGCCGGTGCGAGAGCCAGGTCCCGGAGCGGGCGGTGTCGCCCTGGGCGGGCCGGCGGTCGTAGGGCAGCGCGGTGGGGGCGGCGAGGTCGGCCAGCGCGGCGCGCCAGTGCTCGACGGCCGCGCCGGTGTCGCGGGCGGCGAGCCAGCCGACGTAGTCGGCGAAGGGCCGGCGCTCGGGCAGGGCGGGCCGCTCGCCGCGGGCGAGCGCGGCGTGGGCGGCCAGCACGTCGGCGAGGACGTGGAAGACGCTCCAGCCGTCCAGCAGCACGTGGTGGAAGGCCCAGACCACCCGCACCGCGTCCGGGCCGAGCCGGACCAGGTCGAGCTTCAGCAGCGGCGCCCGGTCCAGCGGCAGCGGGCGGGCCCGCTGCTCGGCGAGCAGTTCCTCCAGCCGGGCTTCGCGCTCGGGCGCGGTCAGGGGGCTCCAGTCGTGCTCGGCGACCGGGAGCGCCGCCTCCCGGTGGACCACCTGGAGCGGCACCGGCACCTGGCGCAGGACCACCGAGGTGCGCAGCACCGGGGTGCGGTCCACGACGTGCTGCCAGGCGGCGGCCAGCAGTCCGGCGTCCCGGGCGCCGTCCAGGACGAAGGTGATCTGCTCGACGTACAGGCCGTGTTCGGCCTCGTCCAGGCCGTGCAGCACCATGCCGGTCTGGGTGGGGGTGAGCGGCTGGATCTCCGTCACCTCCCGTCCGGTGCCGGCCAGCCGGTCGACGGCCGCCTGGTCGAGGCCGGCCAGCGGGAAGTCCGACGGGGTGCGGCCGCCGGCGCCGGGTTCGGCGCAGTGGCGGACGATCTCCCGCAGCTCGTCCAGCAGTTCGGCGGCCAGCCGGGCGACCGTGCCGCGGTGGTGCACCGCGTGGGAGTAGGACCAGGTGAAGGAGAGCCGGCCCTCGGCGACGACGCCGAGCACGTCCAGCAGGTGCGGGCGCCGGGCGGTGCGGTCCATGCCGCCGGCGAGCGGGCCGGCCGGGGCGTGCAGCAGGCCGCCGGGGGTGGCGGTCCGGTCCTGCCGGCCCAGGTAGTTGAAGCCGAGCTGCGGCAGCTCCAGCTCCGGGGCGGGCCGCAGGTGGCGCAGGGCGCCGTGGCCGAGGCCGCCGTGCGGGACGGCCCGCAGGCCCTCCTTGACGGCCTTCAGGGCGGTGCCGGTGTCGGCGTCCCGGGGCACGTCCAGGGCGACGGGGTGGAGCGTGGTGAACCAGCCGACGGTGCGGGACAGGTCGAGGCCGTCGAAGAGTTCCTCCCGGCCGTGGCCCTCCAGGGCGACGACGACCCGGTCCCGTCCGGTCCAACGGGCCAGCACCCGGCCGAGGGCGCAGAGCAGGACGTCGTTGACCCGGGTGCGGTAGGCCTCCGGGACGTCCTGGAGCAGTCGGCGGGTGTCCTCGGCGCCGAGGGTGAAGGTCAGCGACTCCTCGGTGTCGGCGGTGTTGGCGCCGTCCAGGTCGACGGGCAGGCCTTCGTCCACCAGCCCCTGCCAGTAGGGGAGTTCGTCGTCGAAGCCGCCGGAGGCGGTGTGCCCGGCGAGCCGTTCGGCCCAGGCCCGGAAGGAGCTGCTCTTGGCGCCGAGGTCGGGCCGCTCGCCGGCGCGCAGCGCGCGGTGGGCGCGCTCCAGGTCCTCCAGCAGGATCCGCCAGGACACCGCGTCGACCACCAGGTGGTGCGCGGCCAGCAGCAGCACCGGGCGGGGTTCGCCGTCGAAGCGGCAGAGGGCGGCCCGCAGCAGCGGTCCGGCGGCCAGGTCGAAGCCTTCGGCGAGCCGGTCGGACAGCCGGCGCAGAACCGTCTCGCGCTCCTCGCCCTCGGCGGCGGGCAGGTGGTGCGGGCGCAGTTCGGGCGCCTGGCCGGGTGCGGTGCCGTGCTGGCGCCACCGGCCGTCGGCGAGCGGTTCGAAGCGCAGCCGCAGCGCGTCGTGGTGCTCCAGGACGGCGGCCAGCGCGGCCCGCAGCGTGCGCTCCTCGGTGTCGGGGGCGAGGGTGAAGGAGACGGACTGGGTGAGCGCGGCCGGGTCCCCGTCGAGGGTGTCCAGCAGCCAGTGCTGGACCGGGGTGAGCGGGGCCTCGCCGACCACCGCGCCCTGTTCGGCGGCGGGTTCGGGGCGCGGTGACCGCTCGGCGGCGCGGGCGAGTTCGGCCAGGGTCTGGTGGGCGAACAGGTGCCGGGGGGTCAGCGCCAGACCGGCCCGACGGGCCGCCGAGACGACCTGGATGCCGAGGATGGAGTCCCCGCCGAGCGCGAAGTAGTTGTCGTCCGCGCTGACTTCGGGCACGCCGAGCACCTCGCGCCAGATCGCGGCCAGGGCGTGTTCGGCCTCGGTGCGCGGCGGCCGGTCGCCGCCGGTGGCCGTGGCGGTCCACACCGGTGCGGGCAGCGCGCGCCGGTCGAGCTTGCCGGTGGCGCCGAGCGGCAGCCGCTCCAGCGGCACCACCAGGGCGGGCACCAGGTGGTCGGGGAGGGTGCGACCGAGGAAGGCCCGCCACTCGGCCGGGTCGGGCAGGGCGCCCTCGCGGGGCACCGCGTAGCCGACCAGCCGCTTGTGGCCGTCCTGGTCGACCACCCGGGCGGCGGCCGCCGCGACCCGCGGGTGCCGGGCCAGCGCGGCCTCGACCTCGCCGAGTTCGATCCGGAAGCCGCGCACCTTGACCTGGTCGTCGGCCCGGCCGAGGTAGTGGAGGTCACCGTCGGCGCTCCAGCGCACCCGGTCGCCGGTGCGGTACATCCGGGCTCCGGGCGGGCCGAACGGGTCGGGCAGGAAGCGCCCGGCGGTCAGCCCGGGGCGGCGCAGATAGCCGCGCGCCACGCCGGTGCCGGCCAGGTACAGCTCCCCGGGCGCGCCGACCGGCACCGGGCGCAGCCGCTCGTCCAGGACGTAGGCCCGGGCGCCGCCGACCGGCCGGCCGATCGGCGGGTCGCGGTCCGGGTCGGCCGGGTCGCAGGGGTGGGCGGTGGCGTAGACGGTGGCCTCGGTGGGCCCGTAGATGTTCAGCACCCGGCATCCGGGGACGGCTTCGCGGACCTGGCGCACGGTACGGGCGGGCAACCCCTCGCCCGCCAGGACCACGGTGTCGGCGGCGAGGCGCACGGCGCCGTCGGCGAGCAGCCCGCCGAGGGCCGAGGGCACCGCGCTGAGCAGCCCGGCCTGCCAGGCTCCGGGGCGCTCGGCCAGGGCCAGCAGGTCCCGCACGAGTTCCACGCAGCCCCCGGAGAGCAGCGGCGCGAAGATCTCGAACACCGACACGTCGAAGTTGAGCGAGGTGGCGGCGACCACGTGCTCCAGGCCGTGGCCGGCGAACTCGGCGGCGGCCCAGTCGGTCAGGGCGAGCACCGAGGCGTGGGCGACCACGACGCCCTTGGGGAGGCCGGTGGAGCCGGAGGTGTGGATGACGTACGCGGGGTGCTCCGGCCGCAGGGCGGCGCGCCGCTCCTCGTCGCGGACGGCGTCGGCGCGGGCGGCGGCCAGCCGGTCCCGGCAGGCCGGGTCGTCCGGCAGGATCCGGGTGAACGGGCCGTCCGGCAGCCGCTCCTGGGAGGCGGCGTCGGTGATCACGGCGTCGGGCCGGACGTCCTCGAAGAGGTAGGCGATCCGTTCGGCCGGGTACCCGGGGTCGACCGGCAGGTACCCGGCGCCGCTCTTGAGCACCGCGAGCAGGGCGACGGCCAGGTCGGCGGTGCGGGGCAGCGCGAGCGCGACGAAGCGCTCGGGGCCGGCCCCGGCCTCGATCAGCAGCCGGGCCAGCCGGTTGGACCGTTCGTCCAGCTCCCGGTAGCTCAGCAGGTCGCGGCCGGAGCGGACCGCCGGGGCGTCGGGGGTGCGGGCGGCCTGCCGGGCGAAGGCCTCGGGCAGGGTACCGCCGGAGCCCGGCGTCACCCTCGCGCCGGCGAGGCGTTCCAGCAGGTCGCGTCCCGCTTCCGGCGCCAGCAGCGGCAGTTCGCCCGCCGGCCGGTCGAGGCCGGCCGCCATGCCCGCCAGCAGGGTGCGCAGGCTCTCCCCCAGTCCCTCGACGGTGGCGGCGTCGAAGGCGGCCGGGTCGTGGTCGAGGCTGACCTCGATGTCGGCGCCGGGGGCCACCACCACGCTGAGCGGGTAGCTGGTCGGCTCCAGCACGCTCTCGGTCTCCACGCCGAGGCCGTACCGGGTCGGCGAGTCGGCGTCGAAGGGGTAGTTCTCGAAGACCACGATACTGTCGAACAGGGCGGTGCCGCCGGGCAGTTCGCTCCAGTTCTGGAGCTGGGCCAGCGAGACGGCGTCGTGCCGCCGGGCCTCGGACTGGGCGTCCTGCACCTCGCGCAGCCAGTCCAGCAGCGGGCGCCGGCCGTCGATCCGGACCCGGGTCGGCAGGGCGTTGATGAACAGCCCCACCATCGAGGTGACGCCGGGCAGTTCGGCGGGCCGGCCGGAGACGATGGTGCCGAACACCACGTCGTCCCCGCCGCCGTAGCGGGAGAGCAGCAGCGCCCAGGCGCCCTGGAGCACGGTGTTGACGGTCAGCCCGGCCTGCCGGGCGGTGGTGCGCAGCCGTTCGGACAGCTCGGGGCCGAGGGCGACCCGCACCGTGGCCGAGGAGGAGGCGCGGTGGGCGCCGGCCGGGCGGCGGTCCCGGGGCAGTTCGGTGGGGGCGGGGAAGCCGGCCAGGGCGGCGCGCCAGTAGCGTTCGACCTCCGCCCGGTCCTGGCCGGCCAGCCAGCGCAGGTAGTCGGCGTAGGGTGCCCGCTCGACGGGGACGGGCCGGCGGCCGGAGGTCAGCGCGGCGTAGTGCTCGCAGACCTCGTCGAAGACCTGGGCGGCGCTCCAGCCGTCCAGCAGCACGTGGTGGAAGGTCCACACCAGCCGCACGCTGGTCGGGGTCAGCCGGATCAGGGTGAGCCGCAGCAGCGGGGCGCCCGCCAGGTCGATCCCGGCGGCCCGGTCCTCGGCGAGCAGCCGGGCGGTGTCCCGTTCGACCTGCTCGGTGGGGCGGCCGGTCCAGTCGTGGTGGGCCACCGGCAGGACGGCCCGGTGCTGGACGACCTGGAGCGGTTCGGCGCCGTCCTGCCAGCTGAGCCGGGTGCGCAGGATGGCGTTGGCGTCGGCGGTCCGCTGCCAGGCCTCGGCGAGCGCGTGCGGGTCGGTGACGCCGGTGAGCACCAGCCGCACCTGGTTGACGTAGGTGTCGCCGTCCGGGTCCAGCAGGCTGTGGAAGAGCATCCCGGCCTGCATCGGCGTCAGCGGGTAGACGTCGGCGACGCCGCGCCCGTCCCCGGCGACCCGGTCCACCGCCGCCTGGTCGAGCCGGGCCAGCGGGAAGTCCGACGGGGTGCGGCCGCCGGCGCCGGGCTCGGCGCAGTGGGCGACGATCTCCTCCAGCGCGCGCAGCATGGCCTCGGCGAGCCCGGTGACGGTCTCCGGGCGGTGCCGGCCGGCGCTGTGGTACCAGCCGATCTCCAGCCTGCCGTCCTCGACCCGGGCGACCACGTCCAGCAGGTGCGGGCGCTCGGTGCCGGGCGCCTCCGTGCCGCCGAGGCCGCCGGGGACGGCGCGGACCAGGGCGGCCCCGTCGGCGGACCAGTCGAAGCGGCCCAGGTAGTTGAAGCTGATGCCGGGGGCGGGCGCGTCGGCGAGCGCCCCGTCCCGGGCGAGGTAGCGCAGCGCGCCGTAGCCGAGGCCTCGGTCCGGCACCGCCCGCAGCTGTTCCTTGACGGCCTTCAGCGCGGTGCCCCAGTCGCCCGCCGGGACGTCGAGGGCGACGGGGTGGAGCGAGGTGAACCAGCCGACGGTACGGGACAGGTCGAGGGCGTCGAACAGCCGGTCCTCGCGGCCGTGCCCCTCCAGGCCGACGGCGACGGTGGACCGCCCGGTCCACTCGGCGAGCACCCGGCCGAGGGCGGTGAGCAGCACGTCGTCGATCCGGGTGCGGTAGACCCCGGGGACGTGGCGCAGCAGCGCGTCGGTGCGGTCGCGGTCCAGCCGGACGGTCACCTCGCGCAGGTCGGCGGCGGTGTTGCCGCCCTCGCCGTCCACCGGCAGCGGCTCGGCGCAGGCCCGGGCGGCGGCCGCCCAGTGGTCGCGCTGCCCGGCGAAGCCGCCGGCGGCGGTGTGCTCGGCCAGCCGGCGCGCCCACGCCCCGACGGAGGTGGTGCGGGCGGGCAGTCGCAGTGGGCGGCCCTCGACGGCCTGCCGGTAGGCGGTCTCCAGGTCCTCCAGCAGCACCCGCCAGGAGACGCCGTCGACGGCCAGGTGGTGGACGGCCAGCAGCAGCCGGTCAGGCCGGGCGCCGCCGCCGGTCAGCAGCCGGGCGGTGAGCAGCGGGCCGCCGTCCAGCCGGTACGCGCGGTCCCCGGGCTCCTCCGGGGCGCCCGGCTCGCGGACCTCCAGCAGTTCGGGCGCGGCCTCGTCGGCGGGGGCGCAGTGCTGCCGCCAGGTGCCGTCCGCGGCCCGTGTGAAGCGGGAGCGCAGCGCGTCGTGGTGGCCCCACAGGGCGGCCAGGGCGCGGCGCAGCGCCTGGGGGTCGACGGTGCCGGGGGCCTCCACCAGGACGGACTGGTCGAACTGCCCGGCGTACGGCGGGTTCGGGTCGAGGAACCAGTGCTGGATCGGGGTCAGGGCGACGTCACCGCTGACCGGTTCGGTGCCGGCCACGGTGACGGCGCTGCCGGCGGCCGCGGCCAGCGCGGCGACGGTGGGGTGGCGGAACAGGTCGCGCGGGGAGAGCGCGAGGCCCGCGGCGCGGGCCCGGGAGACGACCTGGATGCTCAGGATGGAGTCGCCGCCGAGCAGGAAGAAGTCGTCGTCCAGCCCGACCCGCTCCACCCCGAGCAGCTCCGCCCAGATCGCGGCGAGCAGGCGCTCGCGCTCGGTGCCGGGGGCGCGGTGGGGGCGGTCGCCGTTGCCCGCCGACCGCTCGGGGGCGGGCAGCCGCCTGCGGTCCACCTTGCCGTTGGCGGTGAGCGGGAGTTCGGGCAGGGTGACGAAGGCGGCGGGCAGCATGTAGTCGGGCAGGTCGGCGGCCAGGTGGGCGCGCAGGTCGGCGGCGGTGGGCGGCTCGGCCTCGGCCAGCACCAGATAGGCAAGCAGTCGCTTGCCTATCGCGTCCTGGTGCAGCGAGACCACCGCCTCGGCGACGGCCGGGTGGGCGGTGAGCCGGGCCTCGATCTCGGCGGGCTCGATCCGGAAGCCGCGGATCTTGATCTGGTCGTCCGCGCGGCCGACGAAGTGGAGTTCGCCGTCCTCGCTCCAGCGGGCGGTGTCGCCGGTGCGGTACATCCGGGCCCCGGGCGGGCCGAACGGGTCGGCGAGGTAGCGGGCGGCGGTCTCGCCGGGGCGGCCCGCGTAGCCCCGGGCGAGCCCGGCTCCGGCGAGGTACAGCTCACCGGTGATGCCCGGGGGCTGCGGCTGGAGCGAGCCGTCCAGGACGTACGCCCGGGTGTTGTCCAGCGGGCGGCCGATCGGCAGCACGGCGGGCAGCTCGTCACCGGCGCGGAAGGCCCGCCGGGTGGCGAAGGTGGTGGTCTCGGTCGGGCCGTAGCCGTCGACCACGGTGAGGCCGGGGCAGGCCGCCAGGACCTTGCGGACGACCGCGCCGGGCACCGCCTCGCCGCCGGTCCACACCTCCCGGACGCCGCGCAGGCAGCCCGGGTCCTCCTGGGCGAGCAGCCGGAACAGCCCGGCGGTCAGCCACAGGCAGCGCACGCCCCGCTCGGTGACGGCGTGCCGGACGGCGGCGGCGTCCAGGTCCCGCGGCGGGGCCAGGACGGCGGTGCCGCCGCGCAGCAGCGGCACCCACAGCTCGTAGGTGGCGGCGTCGAAGGCGTGCGGGGAGTGCACCAGCACCCGGTCGTGGCCGGCGAAGGCGCGGTCCAGGGCGAGCGCGGCGACGTCCCGGCGGCGCACCGCGACGCCCTTGGGGGTGCCGGTGGAGCCGGAGGTGAACATCAGGTACTGGACGTTGTCGGGGTGGACGGCCGCCACGACAGGCGCCACGACAGGCGCCACGACAGGCGCCACGACAGGCGCCACGACAGGCGCCGCGACACGGGCCGCGACAGGCACCGCGCCACGGGCCGCGTCGGGCGCCGGGGCCGCCGCGCCCGGCGGCCGGCGGTCCGGCTCGTCGACCCGCACCACCCGCCCCGCGTCGCGCAGTCCGGCCGCCGTGCCGGCCCAGTGGGCGTCGGTGAGCAGCAGCTCCGCGCCCGCCTCGGTGAGCATCCGGTGCAGCCGCTCGCGCGGCGCCCGCCCGTCCAGCGGGACGTAGACCCCGCCGGTGCGCACCAGCGCCAGCTGGGCGACGACCAGGTCGACGGAGCGCTCCATCAGCACCCCGACCGGCTGCTCCACCCGGACCCCGAGCGCGGCCAGCCGCCCGGCCAACCCGGCTGCCAGGGCGTCGAGTTCGCGGTAGGTCAGACGCTCCGAGGCGGCTTCCAGGGCGACCGCGCCGGGGGTGCGGAGCACCTGCTCGGCGAAGAGTTCGGCGATGTCGGCGGCGGGCTGCTCGACGGCGGTGGCGTTCCAGTCGACCAGGACGCGGCGGCGCTCCTCCCCGGTCAGCAGCGGCAGCCGCGCGGGCGGGCGGTGGGCGCCCTCGGGCAGGCCGGCCAGCACGGCGGTGAGCTGCCGGGCCAGCCGCCGCACGGTGGACTCGTCGAACAGCCTCGGGTCGTAGCAGAGCCGCAGGGACAGCTCCGGGCCCGGGTAGGCGAGCAGGGCGAGCGGGTAGTTGGTGGTCTCGATCCCGTCCAGGTCGCTCAGCCGCAGGCCGTGCGCGCCCGCCGCCTCCTCGTCGACCGGGTAGTTCTCGAAGACCACCAGGCTGTCGAACAGGGCGCCCTGCTCGGGCAGTCCGGTGCCGGCCCGCATCCGGGTCAGCGGGACGAAGCCGTACCGCCGGTCCTCGCTCTGCTCCCGCTGCACCGCGCGCAGCCAGTCCGGCAGGGTGCCCTCGGCGGGCACCGTGGTGCGGGTCGGCAGGGTGGTGATGAACAGGCCGGTCATCGCCTCGACGCCGGGCAGCTCGGGCGGCCGCCCGGAGGAGGTGGTGCCGAACACCACCTCGGCCCGCCCGGCCTGGCGGCCCAGCAGCAGCGCCCAGGCGCCCTGGACCAGGGTGTTGAGGGTCAGCCCCGAGCCGCGCGCGAGGTCCTCCAGCGCCTTGGTGGCGGCGGCGGGCAGCGTGAACGGCACGGCCCGGGTCGACTCCGCGCGGTGGTTGCCCACCGGCTCGCGGTCGTACGGCAGCGGCGTCGCCTCGGTGAGTCCGGCGAGCCTGCCGTCCCAGTACCGCTGCGCCTCCGTGTGGTCGCGCTCGCCCAGCCAGGCCAGGTACTCGCGGTACGGCCGGCGCTCCGGCACGGTGCCGTACGGCACGTCCGGCACCTCCGGCACCTCCGGCACCGAGGAGGCGTCCGGTACCGAGGAGCCGTCCGCCCCGGAGCGCCCGAGGGCGGCGTGCACGGCGAAGACGTCGGAGAGCACCTGGAACAGGCTCCAGCCGTCCAGGATCAGGTGGTGGAACGACCACAGCACCCGCACCCGGCCCTCCGGGAGCCGGATCAGCACCAGCCGCTGGAGCGGGGCCGCCGCGAGGTCCAGGCCCCGGGCCCGGTCGCGGTCCAGCAGTTCGGCCAGTCGGTCGCGGCGCTCCTCCTCGGGCAGTTCGCGCCAGTCCAGGTGGCTGACCGGCACGGCCGCCCGCCGGTGCACCACCAGCAGCGGCTCGGGCACCTGCTGCCAGCGGACGTGGGCGCGCAGCAGTTCCGTCCGGTCGGTGACCCACTGCCAGGCGGCGGCCAGGCGCGCCGGGTCGGGCACGCCGTCCAGGACGAAGTCCAGCTGCTGGAAGTAGGCGCCGCTGTCCTCCTCGGCGAGGCCGTGGAAGAGCATGCCGGACTGGGTCGGGGTGAGCGGCAGCACGTCCTCGACCGCGGCCGGGTCCGTGCCGGTGATCCGGTCCACCGCCGCCTGGTCGAGCCGGGCCAGCGGGAAGTCCGACGGGGTGCGGCCGGCGGCGCCGGGGCGGGCCGCGTGGCGGGCGAGGTCGGCCAGTTCCTCGGCGAAGCGCCGGGCCAGTGCCTCGACGGTCGCGCCGTGGTGGACGGCGGCGGAGTGGAACCAGGTGAACTCCAGCGCGTCGCCGTCGAGCCGGCCGACCACCTCCAGGGGGTGGGGGCGCTCGGTGCGCGGGTCGGCGTCCAGTTCCAGCGGCCGGAAGGTGCCGCGGAACAGACCGTCCGGGTCGTCCGGGAGGGCGATCCGGCCCAGGTAGTTGAAGCTGATCCGGGCGGGCGAGGCCTCGGGCGCCGTGCCGGGGCGGCCGAGGTGGCTCAGCGCCTCGAAGCCGAGGCCGCGCCGGGGGACGGCGCGCAGCTGCTCCTTGACCCGCTTGAGGACGGTGTCCCAGTCGGCTCCGGCGGGCACGGCCAGGGCGACGGGGTGGCGGGTGGTGAACCAGCCGACCGTACGGCTGAGGTCGAGGTCGGCGAAGAGCTCCTCGCGGCCGTGCCCCTCGACGTCCACCACGACGTGCTCCAGCCCGCTCGCTCCGCACAGGGCCCGGCCGAGGGCGCTGAGCAGCACGTCGTTGGCCTGGGTGCGGTAGGTGTCGGGCAGGGTGCGCAGCAGGGCGGCGGTGTCGGCGGCGCTCAGCCGGACGGTGACGGAGGCTTCGGTGGCGTAGCTGTTCGGGCCCGCGAGGTCGGCGGCGAAGGGCTCAGCGGGGACAGGCTCGGCGGCGAAGGGCTCGGCGGGGACGGGTTCGGCGGCGAAGGGCTCCGCGGCGGGCCGCGCCGGGATCGCCCGCGCCCAGTACGCGCTCTCGTCCTCGAAGCCGCCCCCGGCGGCGAAGCCGCTCAGCCGCTCGGCCCACTGGCGCAGCGGCGTGGACCTGGCCGGCAGGGCGCCGGCCCCGTCGCGGCCGTCGCGGCGGGCCCGGTAGGCGGTGTCGAGGTCCTCCAGCAGCACCCGCCAGGAGACCCCGTCGACCACCAGGTGGTGGGCGGCCAGGTGCAGGACCGGCGCCGCCCCCTCGGCGCGCTCGTGCAGCACGGCGCGCAGCAGCGGCTCGCCGCCGCCCAGGTCGTACGGGCCGAAGTGCGGGGTGTCCCCGTCCGGACCGGTGTGCCGGGTGAGGGCGGTCCGGGGGCCGGGCTCGGCGATCCGCCACCGGGCGGCGCCGTCGCCGTCGAGGCCGGTGAAGGCCGAGCGCAGCGCGTCGTGGTGGGCGACCAGGTCGCCGAGGGCCGCCTCCAGGGCCGCCCGGTCCAGGTCCTCGGGCAGCAGCAGGGAGAGCGCCTGGCCGAAGTGCCCGGCCCGCCCGGCGGCCCGTTCCAGCCACCAGCGCTGGATCGGGGTCGGCACGGCCTCGCCGGTCGCGGCGACCGGTGCGGGCGCCGCCGGGGTCTCGGCGTCCTCGGCGGCCCGGGCGAGGGCGGCGACCGTCTGGTGCCGGTAGAGGTCCCGGGAGGTCACCGGCAGTCCGGCCTGCCGGGAGCGGGCCACCACCTGGATGCCGAGGATGGAGTCGCCGCCGAGGTCGAAGAAGTTGTCGTCCGCGCCGACCCGCTCCAGCCGCAGGACGTCCGCCCAGATGCCGGCGAGCGCGCGCTCGGCGGGGGTGCGGGGGGCGACGTGGCGGACGACGGCGGGTACGGCCGGCCCGGGGTCGGGCCGCGGCGCCCGCGCCGCCTCGTCCGGGTCGGCCACCGGCCCGAGGTGCTCCAGCTCGCCGTCGGCCGTCCACCGCACCAGTTCCCCGGTCGGGTACAGCCGCTCCCCCGACGCGCCGTACGGGTCGGCGATCTCCCCCGCCCGCCCCGGGCCTTCACTCGGGAGGTACAACTCCCCCGGCACACCGACGGGTTGGGGGCGCAGGGCGCGGTCGAGGACGTAGCCCCGGCCGCCGGTCGCGGGCGCCCGCCAGGAGTCGAGCAGCGCGCGCTGCTCCTCCTCCGGGATCATCGGCAGTTCGGCGAGGGTGCGCTGCGGCCCGTCCGCCATCCCGGCCAGCAGCCGGTGCAGGTGGGCCGCCAGCGCGGCCACCGTCCGCCGGTCGAACAGGTCGGTGTTGTACTCCACGGTCAGCGTGCAGCCGTGGTCCTCCCACGGGGTGAACTCCAGCACCAGGTCGAAGCGGGCGGCCGGGCGGGGCAGCGGGTGGTCCGCGAAGCGCAGGCCGCCGGCGGGCGCCGGGGCGGCGGGGGTCTGCTGGACGACCGCGACCTGGACCAGCGGGGTCCGGCTGGGGTCGCGGGGCGGGGCCAGCTCCTCGACCACCCGGTCGAAGGGCACCCCGGCATGGGCGAAGGCGTCCAGCAGGGTGGCCCGCATGCTCTCCACGAAGCCGTCCACGGTGGCCCGTTCGTCCACGTCGCCGCGCAGCACCACGGTGTTGACGAAGAAGCCGGTCACCTCCTCCAGGTCCCGCCGCTCGCGTCCGTTGGTGACGGTGCCGAAGGCCACGTCCCGCTGGCCGGAGTAGCGGGAGAGCAGCAGCGCGGACGCCCCGGCGAGGAGGGTGAAGACGGTGGTGCCGCGGCCCGCCGCGAGGTGGCGCAGCCGGTCCA
Organism: Kitasatospora sp. NPDC056651; assembly: GCF_042792155.1. NCBI lineage: Bacteria > Bacillati > Actinomycetota > Actinomycetes > Kitasatosporales > Streptomycetaceae > Kitasatospora > Kitasatospora sp. NPDC056651. Next base: position 104,456 of record NZ_JBHTWX010000008.1, read on the forward strand.
CCAGCTCGGCCGGGAGGTGGTGGCGGTGCGCCGCGCCGTGGGTGGTGCGCTGGGCGGGCCGGGGGCGGTCGGTGGGCAGCCGCAGGGTCGGCAGGCCGGCCAGGGTGCGCTTCCAGTACCCGAGGTCGGCCGCGTGGTCGGCTCGGCCGTGCTGTTCCCATCGGGCGAAGTCGGGGTACTGGAGGGCGGGTTCGGGCAGCGCGTCGGGCTCGCCGGTGGTCTCCGCCCGGTGCAGCGCGGCCAGTTCGCGGGTGAGCACGCCCACCGACCAGCCGTCGGTGACGATGTGGTGCTGGGCCAGCAGCAGCAGGTGGTCGTCCGCGCCCAGCCGGATCAGCAGTGCCCGGGTGAGCGGGCCCCGGGCCAGGTCGTAGGGCCGTTCCAGCTCTTCGGCCAGCAGGCGTTCGGCGGCCTGGGCGCGCTCCTCGGGCGCCAGCGCGCCCAGGTCCTCGGTGCGCAGCGGCAGTTCGGCCCGCTCGGCGACGTGCTGGACGAGCTGCCCGTCGGCGGTGGCCACGGTGGTGCGCAGCGAGTCGTGGCGGGCGGCGAGCCGGTTCAGCGCTCGGCCGAGGGCCTCCTGGTCCACCGGGCCGTGCAGCCGCAGCGCCACGCCGGTGTTGTTCTCGGTGCCGCCGGGGTCGAGGTCCTCCAGGAACCAGAGGCGGCGCTGGGCGCTGGAGAGCGGCAGCGGCTCGCCGCGCGGGGCGGGCGGGATCGGCTGCGGCGGCGCGGCGGTGGGCGGCCGGTCGAGCAGCGGGGCGAGGTCGGCGACGGTGCGGGCGGTGAAGACGTCCCGCAGGGTGAGCCGGACGCCCAGCCGCTCGGTGATCCGGGCCAGGGTGCGGGCGGCGAGGATGGAGTCGCCGCCCAGGTCGAAGAAGTCGTCGCCGGCGCCCACCGCGTCGAGGCCGAGGACCTCGGCCCAGATGCCGGCCAGGGCGCGTTCCCGCTCGGTGCGCGGGGCGAGGTGTCCGGCGGCGCTCTGCCGGGCGGGCGCGGGCAGGGCCCGCTGGTCGACCTTGAGCTGCGGGGTGAGCGGCAGCGCGTCCAGGACGACGACGGCGGCGGGCACCAGGTGGGCGGGCAGGGCGGCGGCCAGGGCGGTGCGCAGCTCGGCCGGGTCCGGGGCCGCCGTCGGGTCGGCGGGCGTGGCGTAGCCGACCAGCCGGGCGTGGCCGGGTTCGTCCTCGCGGACCACCACGACGGCCTGGTCGACGGCGGGGTGGGCGCGCAGCGCGGCCTCGACCTCGCCCGGCTCGATGCGGAAGCCGCGGACCTTGACCTGCCGGTCGAGCCGGCCGAGGAACTCCAGTTCCCCGTCGGCGTTCCACCGGGCCCGGTCGCCGGTGCGGTAGAGCCGGGCGCCGGGCGGGCCGAAGGGGTCGGCGACGAAGCGCGCGGCGGTCAGGCCGGGGCGGCGCAGGTAGCCGCGGGCGACGCCGTCGCCGCCGAGGTACAGCTCGCCGTCGGTGCCGGGCGGCTGGGGCCGCATGGCCTCGTCGAGCACGTGCACCCGGGCGTGCGGCAGGGCGTCGCCGATGGTGGGCGAGCCGGTGCCGGCGGCGAGCGGGCCGGTCCAGGTGGCGACGATGGTGGCTTCGGTGGGGCCGTAGGAGTTGATCATGCGCCGGCCGGGCGCCCAGCGGTCGACCAGCTCGGCGGGGCAGGCCTCGGCCCCGACGATCAGGGTGCGCAGGTGGCGGCCCGCGCCGGCGGGCACGGTGGCCAGGGCGGCGGGCGGGATCAGGGTGTGGGTGATGCGGTGCTCGTCCAGGACGGCGGCGAGTTCCTCGCCCAGCCAGGGGCCGTCCGGCGGGATCACCAGGGTGGCGCCGGTCAGGACGGAGACGAACAGCTCCAGGACGGAGGCGTCGAAGCTGGGCGAGGAGAACTGGAGGACCCGGTCGCCGGGCCGCACCGCGTAGTTCTCGACGGCCGCCTCGGTGAAGCCGGCGATCCCCCGGTGGGTGACCACCACGCCCTTGGGCGTCCCGGTGGAGCCCGAGGTGTAGATCACGTACGCCGGGTGGTCCGGGCCCGCCGCGGCCTCGGTGCCCGGGTCGGCTCCGGCCGCGGTGACCGGGTCGGCGGGCCCGGCCGTCTCCAGGACCTCGCGGACGGCGGCCGGGTCGTCCAGGACGATCGCGGGGGCGGCGTCGGTGAGCATCAGGGCCCGGCGCTCGGCGGGGTAGGCCGGGTCCACGGGCAGGAAGGCGGCCCCGGCCCGGACGACGGCGAGCTCGGCGGCGACCAGCTCCATCGAGCGCGGCAGGACCAGCGCCACCGTGCGCTCCGGCCCGGCGCCGCGCCGCCTCAGGTCACGGGCCAGCCGGTCGGCCCGTTCGGCCAGCTCCCGGTAGGTCCAGGTGCGCCGGCCGTCGGTCACCGCGGGCGCGCGCGGGGTGCGGGCCGCCTGGGCGGCGAACAGCGCGTCGAGCGTCCGGCGCTCGGGCGTCGCGGCGGTGCCGCCGGCCTGCGGCGGAGCGGACGGGCGTACGGACTGGGCAGGCCGGTCGGCCATGGCGGAAGGTCCTTCCGATGGGGGCGACGACGGGACGCCGGGGCGGGCGGTGGCCGGCCCCCGGGTCCGGGGAGTGGATGTGACGGCGGTGCGGTGGGCGCGGACGGCTCAGCCGGAGCCGGTCCGCCGGGCCGTGCGTCCGGAGACCTGCACCCGGTCGATCCGGCCGGTGGCCGGGTCCCGGCGGAAGCTCCCGCCCGGCTCGGGGCGGCCGGTGTCGGGGGCGACCAGGTCGTAGGAGAGGTCGGCGTAGCAGCGCAGCGGGATCGGCGGGTCGCCGTCCACGGAGAGGGTGGCCGGTCCGTCGCCGGCCGCTTCGACCCGGTAGCGGAGGGAGCCGTTGCGGTACTCTCCCGCGCATCCGGGCGGTGCGACGCTCTCGCCCGCGCCGACCGGCGCGATCGCGGCGGGCACCCGCACTCCGGCCAACTCCTCCAGTTCGGCCGCGAGTTCGCGCCAGAGCGCGGTGGCGGCGCCGGCGTTGCCGGTGAAGGCCACCACCAGGCCGCTGTCCGGGTCGGCCCGCAGGTGACAGGAGGTGCCCATGGCGTTGCCGTCGTGGCCGCACCACCACTGGCCGCCGTGCCGGTAGAGGGCGACCCCGGCGCCCCAGCCGTCGGCGAGCGCGCCCGGGCGGGCGCCGGGCTGGGGCCGGCGCATCTGCTCGGCGAGGTCCGGGGGCAGCGCCTTGGCCCGGCCGGCCAGGGCGGCGCCGAGCGCCGCGAGGTCGGTGGCGCTCGCCAGCAGGGCACCGGCCGGGGCCTCCAGCGGGGCCAGGTTCTGCCGCACCGCCCGGGCCCGGCCGGTCGCCGCGTTGAGCGCGTGTCCGGCGGCGACGGGGCGCTCGGGGGCGGCCGTGTCGACGAACACCGGCCCGGTGCCGAAGGGTTCGAGCAGCAGGGCGCGCACCGCCTCGTGCCAGGACATCCCGGTGACCGTCTCCACCAGGCGCCCGGCGGCGACGTAGCCGGCGTTGGAGTAGGAGAAGTCCGTCCCGGGCGGGAAGAGGGCGTCCTCGGCGGTGCACACGGCGGCCAGGTAGCGCGCCGCGGTGGTCCGGGCGGCGGCGTCGGAGTCAGGTCCGGTGGGCAGTCCGCCGGTGTGGCCAAGGAGGTGGCGAATCGTTACTTCGGGCAACTGCCGGAGTTCCGGCAGGTGCTCGGCGGCCGGTTCGTCGAGGTCGAGGTCGCCGTCCTCGGCGAGCAGCATCACCAGCGCGGCCGTGTAGGGCTTGGTGAGCGATCCCACCGGTACGGCGGTGTCGGCGCGGAGGTGCTCCCCGGTGCCGGTGTCGGCCACCCCGGTGTGCAGGGCGACGGTCTCCGAGCCGGTGTCCAGCACCAGTTGGGCACCGGGCACCCGGTGGGCGCGCGCGAGCGTGTCGAGCCGTTCCTGCAGTTCGTCGCGCAGGAGGAGGAGCGGCGCCCGCACACGGGCGGGCGCCGAGCTGGGGTACGGCATGGGCGGAAGCTCCCGTTGACTGGTTCTGTGCCGCCGGCGCGCGGGCGCCCGCGGCGGAATTGAGGATCGGAGTACGACGCGACGGGAGAATTCCCGGTCATGGTCGTCGTGCGGCGCGGGGTCGGCGCGCACGGAATCGACCGGAGCGCCGGGCGGCACGGAGCCGTTCGACCCCGCTCCCACGCGTCCGGAACGGACGGTGCGAATGCGACCGGAATTCCACGCCGTTCGAACTTCGGCAGGTCCGGGAACGCCGTACGGTGACCCGCGAACGGTCGAAAAAGCCTACCCCGCCGGTGCGGCCGGACAGAATCCCGACCCCCGCCGACCGGCCGCTGTCCCGGCCCCGACCTGCGTGGCTGCCGTCCCCGGCATGTCCTTCCCCCTTTTGCACAATCCGCGCCATCCGAACGCCTGAACGACGAGCGCCAGGACGGCGAACGCGCAACAGTCTTCACCGCCGGGTCAGCCGATCGCAACCCCTTCCGATTGAACGGAAAGCGACCGCCCACGACTTCCAAGGTAATCGGAACCACAAAATCCCAGGTGCGACTCCTGAGCACGCCTGGAGCACCCGGGGAAGATGAGAATTTCTTTGGCCGAAACTGTGACGTTCACATCTTCCGAACATGTCGAACAGGCATTCGTGGAAATGTTCGAGTGATTTCCCGGACACCTGTGACAGCTGTGATTCCCGTGCCGGAAAGCGACAGGAGTGGGATCAGCTCCCGGACGTCAGCAACCCCGTCGCCGCGTCGACGATCAGCTCGGGAGCCGGGCCGACGTCCAGCGCCGCGCCCCGCTCGTCCGGCTCCAGCGCCTCCAGCGCCGCGAGCTGCGAGTCCAGCAGCGAGACCGGCATGAAGTGGCCGGTGCGCCCGCCGAGCCGCTCCGCCAGCAGGTCGTGGTCACCCGTCAGGTGCAGGAAGAAGGCGTCCGGAGAGGACTCCCGCAGGGTTTCCCGGTAGCGCCGCTTCAGCGCCGAGCAGGTCACCACACCGCCGGTGCCCGCCGCCTCCCGATCACGCAGCCACCGCCCGATCGCCCGCAGCCAGGGTTGGCGCCGGGCGTCGTCGAGCGGGATGCCGGCCGCCATCCGGGCGATGGAGTCCGGCCGGTGGAAGTCGTCCCCGTCGGCGAAGGGGACCGCGAGACGCTCCGCGAGCAGCCGCGCCACCGTCGACTTGCCGGTGCCGGCGACCCCCATCACCACGACGTACGGACGGTCCGTCCCGCGCGACATCGGCCGCCCCTACCGCTGCCGGGGCGGCGGCCCCTGCGAGCCCGCCGGGTACTCCTCCAGGGGCACCAGGTCCCGGTCCCAGGCGGCCAGCACCGGCTCCAGGACCCGCCACGCCTCCTCGGCCTCGTCCCCCCGGATGGACAGCGCCGGGTCCCCGTTCAGCACGTCCAGCAGCAGCCGGCCGTAGGCGGGCAGCTCCTGCGGTTCCATCCGCGCGGTCAGCGAGACCGGCGCCAGCTCGTGGGCGCGGGCGCCGATGCCCGTCACGTCCAGGACCAGCCCCTCCGGCTCCAGCTCGAAGCGCAGCACGTTGGGCAGCGCCTCCCCGTGGTGGCCGAACGGCAGGTGGGGCACCGGCCGGAAGTGCACCGCGACCTCCTTGCGGTCCGTCCCGAGCGCCTTGCCGCTGCGCAGCCGGAACAGCGTCCCGGACCAGCGCCAGCTGTCCAGCTCCAGCTCCACCTCGGCGAAGGTCTCGGTGCGGCGTTTCGGGGCCACCCCCTCCTCGTCGACGTACGCGGGCACCTCCCGGTCCCCGATCCGGCCGGGCAGGTAGCGCGCCCGCCGGGTGCGCCGCACCGCGTCCTGCTCGGCCAGCGGCCGCACGGAGCGCAGCACGTCCACCTTCCGGTCCCGCAGGTCCCGTTCGCCGAGGGTGATCGGCGGCTCCATGGCGACCAGGCAGAGCAGCTGGAGGAGGTGGTTCTGCACCATGTCCTTGAGCGCGCCGACGTGGTCGTAGTACCCGGCCCGCCCTTCCAGCGCCAGGGTCTCGTCCCAGACGATGTCCACCCGCTCGATGTGGGTGCTGTTCCAGATCGGCTCCAGCACCCGGTTCGCCAGCCGGCTGCCCAGGACGTTCTGGACGGTCGCCATGGCCAGGAAGTGGTCGACCCGGAACACCGCCTGCTCCGGCAGCAGGTCGGCGAGCAGCCCGTTCAGCCGCTGCGCGCCGGCCAGGTCCTCGCCGAAGGGCTTCTCCAGCACGATCCGGCTGCCGGCCGGCAGGCCCGCCGCGTGCAGCGCGGTGATCACGGACGGGAAGAGCGCCGGCGGCAGCGCGAGGTAGACGGCGACCGGCCCCTCCCCGGCGACCACGGCGGCCACCTCGGCGGGGCTGGTGACATCGGCCCGCAGGTAGGTCAGCGAGGCCACCACCGCCTCCCGGGCCGCCGCCGGGTGGTCACCGCCGTGCCGCTCCAGCTGGGTGGCGGCCCACTCCCGGTAGTGCTCGGTGGGCCAGTCCTCCCGGCTCGCCCCGGTCACCTCCAGGTGGTCGCCGACCTGCCCCGCCGCCCGCAGGGCGGCCAGCGCCGGCAGCAGGAAGCGGGCGGTGAGGTCGCCCGTCGCGCCGAGTACGGCGAGTCGCTCGATCATGACCGCCCACCCGCCTTCGCCCGGGCCAGGCTCACGCCGCCGGCGATGATCCCGATGTGGCTGAACGCCTGGGGGAAGTTGCCCATGAACTCTCCTGTGGACGGGTCGATCTGTTCGGACATCAGCCCCAGCGGGCTCGCCCGGGAGCACAGCGAGGTGTACAGCTCCTCGGCCTCATCGATCCGGCCCTGGCCGATCAGGTTGTCGACCAGCCAGAAGCTGCACAGCACGAAGGCGCCCTCGTCGCCGGGCAGGCCGTCCGGGGACTCCTCGTGCAGGTAGCGGTAGAGCAGTCCGCCTCCCGCCGACAGCCGCTCGGCGACGGCCCTGGCGGTCGCCACCATCCGCGGGTGGCCGGCCGGCACCACCTGGCGCAGCGGGAGCGCCAGCAGGCTCGCGTCCAGCGTGCCGCCGCCGTCCAGGTGGGCGCTGAGGGTCTTCGCGTCCTCGTCCCAGGACTGCTCCAGGATGAGCCGGCGCAGCCGCTCGGCCGAGGCCCGCCACCGGTCGGTCCCGGTCGGCAGCCCGAGCCGGTCGCCGATCTGCGCGGCCCGGTCCAGGGCGACCTGGCAGAGCCCGGCCGAGTAGGTGAACACCCGGCCCTCGCTGCGCACTTCCCAGATCCCCTGGTCCGGCTGCCGCCAGGCCTGCTCGGCGGAGTCGGCCAGGCCGGCCAGGCTGGCCCACAGCCCCGGCTGGATCTCGCCGCCGGCCCGCAGCCACTGGTCGGCGCAGTCCAGGATCTCGCCGTAGACGTCGTGCTGGCGCTGGTCGGCCGCGCCGTTGCCCCAGCGCACCGGGGCGGAGCGCCGGTAGCCCTCCAGCTCGCCGTCCTCGATCTCGTCCGGCACCAGGCCGCCCCGCAGGTCGTACATGATCCGGGGCCGCCGGCTGGCCTCGAAGGCGTCCAGGACCCAGCCGAGGAAGGCGTCGGCCTCGCCGCGGAAGCCGATCCGGCGCAGCGCGAACACGGCGAACGCCGCGTCGCGGATCCAGCTGTAGCGGTAGTCCCAGTTGCGGACGCCGCCGACCGGCGCGGGCAGTGAGGAGGTGGGCGCCGCGACCAGCGAGCCGTTGGCCCAGTCGTCGCAGAGCTTGAGGGTGATCGCGGCCCGCCGCACCAGGGGTTCCTCGGGGCCGGCGTAGTCGAAGTGCCGCATCCAGCGGCGCCAGGCCTCGGCGGTGCCCTTCAGGGTCGCGTCGGCGTCGAACCGGTGGTGCCGGTGGAAGCGGCCCCAGGACAGCACCAGGTCCAGGCGTTCGCCCTGGCGCAGTTCGTGGGTGCTGCGCAGGCCGGGCAGCGGACGGTTGGAGCGCAGGTGGAGGCGCAGGTCCGGGCGCCGGTGCGGGCGCACCTCCAGTCCGCTGAACAGGGCCTGCGCCCCGGCCCCGCCGCGGGGCTCCAGCTCCGCGCGGAGCCGGACGGTGCCGTCCAGCACCACGGCCGAGCGGACGAGTTCGCCTCGGTCGGCCGGGGAGTCGTCGGTGAGGTCGGCGCCGGAGCGCACCGTCAGCGCGTCGGTGACCCGCACCAGGCCGGTGGGGCCGCGCAGTTCGGTGGTCAGCACGCCGGTGTCCGGCTCGTAGCGCTGGCGGGCTTCCACCAGGTCCTCCGGCGCGAGGGTGAAGTGCCCGCCCCGCGCGTGGTCCAGCAGGCCGCAGAACAGCGGCTCCGAGTCGAACCGGGGCAGGCACAGCCACGGGATGGTGCCGTCCAGGCCGACCAGCGCGGTGGTGGTGCCGTTGCCGATCAGGCCGAGGTCCTCCAGCGGGAGGTAGCCCTGCCGCCTGCGGACCGGCCGGAACGGTGGGTCGGGGTCGTACATGCCGCCTCGTTTCCTCGGTGCCGGAGGGGAGTCGATCGGACGGGACGTCGCCGGGAGCGGGCCCGCTAGAAGGTGATCATCACCTTCACGACGTCCTCCAGCTTCTTGTCCGACACCTCGAAGGCCCGTTCCATGTCGTCGAATCGGAATTCGTGGGTGGTCAGGTGCGAGGGGTCCACGCGTCCGCCCGCCAGCACCCGGAGCAGCCGCTCCATCCGCAGCCGGCCGCCCGGACAGAGCCCGGTCGCGATCGTCTTGTCCGCCATGCCGACGCCCCACTCGACGCGCGGGATGCGGACGAACTCGCCCTCGCCGAAGTAGCCGGTGTTGGAGATGGTGCCGCCGGGTTTGGTGACCTTGACGCAGGTCTGGAAGGTCGCGTCCGCGCCGAGCGCCTCGATGGCGGTGTCGACGCCCAGGCCCCCGGTCAGCTCCGTGATCCGCTCGACCACGTCCTCCTTGGTGAAGTCCACGATCTCGTCCGCCCCGTACGTCCGGGCGAGCTTCTGCCGGCTGGGCACCGACTCGACGCCGATGACCAGGCCGGCGCCGCGCAGCCGGGCACCGGCCGTCGCCATCAGGCCGACCGGCCCCTGGGCGACGACGGCCACCGTCCCGCCGATCGGGATGTTGCCGTGCTCGGCGCCCATGAAGCCGGTGGAGAGCATGTCGGCGCAGTAGACCGCGTCGGCGTCGGAGATGGACGCGGGGATCTTCGCGAGGTTGGCGTCGGCGTCGTTGACGTGGAAGTACTCGGCGAAGACCCCGTCCTTCAGGTTCGCGAACTTGAAGCCGCCGAGCGGCCCGCCGGACTGCGAGGGGTGGCCGTTCTGGGAGGACGGGTCGCCCCAGTCGGGCGTGATGGCGCCGACCAGCACCCGGTCGCCGGGTTTGAAGTCCCTCACCTCGCCGCCGACCTCGTGCACCACGCCCACCGCCTCGTGCCCGAGGGTCAGGTCCTCCCGGGGGCCGATACCGCCCCGGACGGTGTGGGAGTCCGAGGTGCAGATGAGCGCCCTGGTGGTCCGCACCACGGCGTCGTTCGGGCCGGGCCGGGGGACGGGCTTCTCCAGGAAGCCGACCCGCCCGATCTCCTTCATCACGAAGGCCTTCACTGGCTCGTCCTTCCTGCCCTCGCACCACCGCGGCGGCGGTGCGGATCGATGCGGCGCCCTCCCCGCCCCGGCGGCCGGTGCCCGGCCGCGCGGCCAACGGGTCCCACCTTCCCGGGAACGGCGCCGCCGCGCGATCCGGCCGCTGCGGCAGCGGTGCTTTCCAGTGAAAAACGCTCCGGCCCCGCACGTCCCCGTGCCCGCGTGGCCCCGCCGGGCGCGGCTGCTAGCGTCTGACCGCGTACCGGCGGGAGCAGTGGAGGTTGCAGTGGTGGACAGGGACGACGTGGCACGGGCCTTCATCGGGTCGTTCACCTCGGCGGGCGGGCCCGGGATCCTGGTCGCGTCGGTGGATCCGCGCACCGGAGCGCTCACCGCCGCCGGCACCGTCGCCGCCACCAACCCGTCCTACCTCGCCCTCGGGCGGGCCGACGGCGGTCCGGTGCTCTACGCGGTCTCCGAGGTGGCGCCGGGCGCGGTCACCGCCTACGACGTCGCCGGCCCGGTGCCCCGCCCGCTCGGCGACCCGGTGCCGGTGAACGGGGACGAGCCCACCCACCTGAGCGTCACCCGGGGGCACCTGCTGACCGCCAACTACGGCTCCGGCAGCGTCAGCGTGCTGCCGCTCGCCGCCGACGGTGCCCCGCAGGCCCCGAGCCAGGTGCTGCGCCACGAGGGCAGCGGGCCGCACCCGGAGCGCCAGCGGGCCGGGCACGCCCACCAGGTGCTCCCCGACCCGTCGGGGCGCTGGGTGCTCAGCGTCGACCTCGGCACCGACTCGGTGCGGGTCTGCGCCCTGGACCCGGCGACCGGCACGCTGACCGTGCACGCGGAGACGGCGCTGCCGCCCGGCACCGGCCCCCGGCACCTGGCCTTCCACCCCTCCGGCCGCCACGTCTACGTGCTCGGCGAGCTGCGCCCCGTCGTGACGGTCTGCCGCTGGGACGCGGCGGCCGGGGCGCTCGAACCGGTCGCGGAGGTCCCGCTGCTCACCGGAGGAACCGAGGGGGCCGAGGGCTCCGACGGCCCGGTCTCCCCGTCGGCCCCGGTGGTCTCCTCCGACGGCCGGTTCCTCTGGGTGGCGGTGCGTGGCACCGACAGCATCGTGGTGCTCGCCCTCGACGGGACGGGCGAGCGGGCCCACGTCGTCGCCTCGGTGCCCTGCGGCGGCCACGGGCCGCGCGACCTGGTACCGGACCCCTCGGGCACCCGGCTGTACGTGGCGAACAAGCGCTCGGGTGACGTCACCTGGTTCGACGTGGACGGCGCCACCGGCGTCCCCCGCCCGGCGGGCTCGCTGGCCGTCCCGGCGCCGTCCACCGTCCTGTTCGCCTGACGGCGGCGGCCGGCGCCGCGCCGCTCACCTCTCCTCGTCCCGGACCACCACGACCGGGACGGTGGCGTGCCGGGTGCAGTGCTGGGCCACCGAGCCCAGCAGCATCCCCGAGAAGCCCCCGAGCCCCCGACTGCCGACCACCAGCAGCTCCGCTCCCCGGGCCGCCTCGACCAGGGCCCCGGCCGGGGTGCCGTAGCGCACCTCGGTGCGCACCTCGACCGGCGGCGTGGCTCCCACCGCCTGCTCGACGGCCCGGGCGACCTCCTGGCGCGCCCGGCCCTCCAGCACCGCCTCGTCGGTGGCCGCCGGGGGGAACCAGCCCCGGGCCCCGTGGTACGTCGGGTACTCCCAGGCGATCACCGCCACCACCGCGCTGCCGGTGAGCTCCGCCTGGCGCACCGCCCAGCGCAGCGCCCGCTCGGACGACTCCGAGCCGTCCACCCCGACCACGATGCGGCCCCTGCCCTCAGACCGGTCGGCCATGTCTCCTCCTCGACTCGACGGCGGCGGAGGATCGCACCGGTCGGTGGTCCGCCGTCACCGGGCTCGGTGTCCAGCCTCGGGCCGACCGCCCCGGGTGCGCAGTCCGGCAGGTCCAGACGGGGCCCGGCGGGCAACGGACGGGCCCCGGAGCGCCGAAGCGACCCGGGGCCCGGAACCGGAACCGGAACGGGAACGGGATCAGCCGTCGGTCTCCGCCGGGGGCAGGAACGCGCCGGGCACGTCGTTCGGCGCGAGGATCGCGTTCTCGCCCGGGTACGGCGTGGTCCAGTTGTGCGCCTGGTACCAGACCAGGTGCTCCATCTGCGCCGGGTTGGCGCGGTCCGGCGCCGCGTTCGGGCCGGTCAGCCTCTGCTGGGACTTCCAGGTGTCCCACTGGGCCGCGACGGCCCGCTCCGCGGCCGGCGGCGCGGTGGTGGCCGGCACCGCCGCCGCCCGCAGGTCCTGCGCCCCGGGCACGTCGAGGCCGCAGGAGGGCGGCGTCTTCAGACCGTCGGTCAGCGAGGTCCGGTTGGGCACCGCGGTGAACGGCGTGTAGTCCGGCCGGTCGGTGAAGGCCCCGGTCATCGGGCTGGCCGCGCTGTCCTTCTGGTTCATCGGCTTGATCCCGAGGATCTGCTCGATGGTGCGGATCATGGTGATCTGCGAGTAGTAGCGGCTGTCCACGGCGCCGTGCTGCGCCCAGGGGCTGATGATCTGGATCGGTGCCCGGTGGCCGTCCACGTGGTCCAGACCGGCCTGGGAGTCGTCCTCGACGACGAAGATCGCCGAGTCCTTCCAGTACTCGCTGTGGGTGATCTCGTCGACGATCCTGCCGGTCGCGAGGTCGTTGTCGGCGACCTGCGCGGCCGGGCTCGCCGGACCGCCGGTGTGGTCGCTGGACAGCCACAGCATGTTGAGGTTCGCCGGGCCGTTCCGCTCGAAGTCCTGCTTCCAGATCTGGTACCGGTACAGGTCCGGTACGTCGGTGTCGAACCTGGGGAAGCCGGGCACCGAGACGCTGTTCAGCGAGGGGATCGGCGAGGAGGACTTCAGGGCGTAGGCGCTGTCCTGTCCGGTCTCGTCCATCGCCTTGGAGTCGCAGTACAGGTTCTGCCAGGTGGCGTCGGCCGGCTTGTCCAGGAACTGGTGGAACTCCCCGAAGTCGCGCACCGTCCTGCCCGCCGCCTGCGCGCCCGTCCACAGGAAGCCGGAGCGCTGGTGGCCCAGGGCGTCGTCCTCGGTGTCGTAGCTGCGCTCGTACTCGCCGGCCGAGGACTCGGTGTACTCCGGGTTGTCGGCCTGCATCAGCCAGTTGTGGCCCTCGGCGGAGTTGGTGCCGATGTCGTAGGTGTTGTCGTACAGCCCGAACTGCTCGGCCAGCGCGTGCTGGTTGGGCGTCACGTTCGCGCCGAACTGGGCCAGCTTCGGGTCGCCGTTGCCCTTGGCGACGTCGCCGAAGAGCTGGTCGTAGGTCCGGTTCTCCTTGACGATCAGGAAGACGTGCTTGATCGGCGACGGGTCGCCGATCCGCTTCGGCACCACCTCGGCCTTCGCCTTGTGGCCGTTCGCCAGCTTGACCGCGTTGTTGGTCCAGCCGTTCTGCCGGAACACGTTGTCGGTCTGCGAGCGGATCTCCTTGTCGCTCGGCAGGGTGAACTGGGTCAGGCTGGAGGTGGTGTCGTGGGTCTTGTGCGCGCCGGTGCTGTTGGGCCGCCGGGCGTCGATGCCGCGGGTGTTGGAGACGATCACCTTCGAGCCGACGGTGGCGACCTCGGCCGGGAAGTAGTCCGTGGGCAGCAGGCCGACGTAGCTCACCGGCGTCTGCGCGCCGGTGAACCGGTAGACCGCCACCGCGTTGGCGCGACCGAGGGTGACCAGCAGGCGGCCGTCCTCGGTGAGCGTCACCGCGGTGGGCTCGTAGCCGACGGAGGCCTCCGGCCACGGCTTGGTGGAGATGGTCTGGACGACGGTGTCGCGCGCGGTGTCGATCACCGACACCTCGTCGGTTCCGGTGTCGGCGACGAACACCACCCCGTTCCCGGCGTACACCGCCGTCGGGTGCAGGCCGACGGGGATGGAGCCGACGGCGGCGGCCGGGTTCGCGAGGTCGATCACGCTGACCGTGCCGGTGGTGGTGGCGGCGGTCACCGGGTCGGCGGGCACCTGGGTGCCGTACGAGTTGACGGTGGTGTCCCCGGCCGTGGCCGCGCGCCCTCCCTCGTTGCTCACGTACAGCTTGCCGCCGACCCGCACCACGCCGCGCGGCGCGTTGCCGACCGTCCAGCTCTGCTTGACCGCGCCGCTCGCCGCGTCGATCGCGACCACCCGGTTCTGGCCGTTGACCGCCGCGTACACCGTCGAGCCGTCGGCGGAGAACGCCGCGCCCGAGGCCAGCGCGTGCTTGTCCCCGTCGGCCGGTACCGGCACCGCCACCGGGCTCGCCAGCGTGCCGTCGGGCTTCACGGTGAACCGGGTGTAGCCGTCGAGCTGTCCCAGCCACAGCTGCTTGCCGTCCGGCGAGTAGACCGGGGACTCCTGGCCCACCGAGCCGCTCGGGATGCGCAGCTCGTCCGCCTTGTTGCTGCCGACCCGCTGCAGGACCTTGCCGGTCTTCAGGTCCACCACGACCAGCGCCGCGTCGCCGTCGGCGACCGCGGCGGCCAGGCGGGTGCCGTCCGGGCTGACGGTGGAGCCCATGATCTTGCCGTTGTCGATGACCTGCCGGCTGCCGTACGGGGCGAGGTACTGGTCGCTGGAGACGACCAGGCCGTTGGCGGTGGTCTGGCCGACCTGGTCGGTGCCGAACTGCTGGGTGCTCGCGAAAGCCGTACCGGTGGCCACGGCCACCGCCGTGACGCAGGCCGTGGCGAGTACGGCCCGGCGGCCCAGGACGACCACGTGTTCGTTCCGGCTGCGTCGACGACGCGTTACCTGCATGGCGTCAGCCCTTCGTTGGATCCGTCGTGTTCTTCGGGGAAGCGAGCAGTCCGACCTGACCGTCGAACTGCCACAGCGGGTTGGGCGCGTCCCCGTTCGGGGTGCGCACCAGGAAGTAGCCGTTGACTTCCTTCGGGCCGTCGCCGTCGGCGGTCACCCGCCCGTCCGAGGCCACGTCGAGCTGGTAGACCGCCGTTCCCGGCGCGTCCGTGCCGGGCAGGTGCCAGGTGACCACGCAGCGCCAGTCGTTGCCCGGCCCCTCCGGCTCCACCTGGCCGTCGCCCCGGTGGCACTCCGCGGTGGCCCGCAGCTGCTCCTCCGTCACGGCGGGGCGGTGCAGCTGCTCGGTCTGCAGCCGGTAGAGGTGCGCGAACGCGGTGGCGACCGTCTGCTGCACCTTCTGCCGGGAGATCCCCGAGCCCGTCGACGGCGTGGCCACCGCGATCGCGCCGGTGGTCAGCGCGAGCAGGCCGGCCAGCGGCGCCACCGCGAAGGCGAGGGTGCGGCGGCCCGCCCCGTCCTCGCTGCCGGTGGTGAAGTCCCGCCGGACGAACAGCAGCCAGGCCGCCGTGGTCGCCACCGCGGCCCAGAGCAGGCTGACCGCGATCGCGATCAGCAGCTCGTCCGGCCGCCCCGGGTCGGCGAACAGCCCGTTCCAGGAGACGAAGGCGTAGCCGGGCAGCGCCAGCCGCAGCGCCACCGGCAGCGGCAGCAGCTGGGCGAGCTGCAGCGCGACCGCCGCCAGCGCGGGGACCAGCAGACCCATCGGGGAGCGGCCCAGCAGGACGGAGCCGAGCAGTCCGAGCGAGGCCAGCGCCAGGGTGGGCGCCAGCGCGCACGCCCAGGCCAGCAGCACGCTCCCGGCCGCGTCGGACGGTTGCAGCAGGTGCCCGTCGACGCCGACCAGCGGCTCGTCGCCGACCGCGGCCAGTCCGCCCACCGTGCCGGAGGCGGCCAGTCCGGCCACCAGCAGCACGATCACGGTGGCGCTGGCCAGCGCCTTCGCCGCGAAGATCCGCCGCGGCGAGCGGACCGTCACCAGCAGGTGCCGCCAGGTCCCGAGCCGGTCCTCGGCGGCGAACACGTCGCCCGCGACCACCGAGGTCAGCAGCGGCAGTGCCCATGAGCCGGCGAAGCCCAGCACCACCAGCGGCCCGGCCCAGCCGGTGGCGTGCATCCAGCGGCCGAAGAGGGTGTCGGAGGGCAGCGTCCCCTGCTGGGCGACGGCGGCGGTGAACAGCCCCGGGGCGGTCCAGCAGGCCAGCATCAGCAGCCTGATCCGCCACTGCGAGAGCAGCTTGACCAGCTCGAAGCGGTACACCCGGCCCACCGGCACCGGCCGCACCGCCCCGGGTGCGGCGTCGGCGGCGGCCGCCGTGCGCCCGGCCGTGATCGTGCTCATTCCCCGTCCTCCTGCTGCTCGGTCAGCGCCAGGAACGCGGCCTCCAGCGGCGGCACCACCGGTGCGACCTCGCGCACCCGGACGCCCGCGGCCACCAGCGCGGCCACCAGCTCCTCGACGGCCGGCCCGGACGCGCGCACCACCAGTGCCTCGGCCCCGCGGACCACCCCGGCCCCGGCCGGCACCCGCACCCCGGCGACCCCGGCGGCCACCCGCCGCGCGGCCGCCGGGTCGGAGGTGAGCAGCCGGTGGTCCAGCTCGCGCGTCCGCTCCGCCAGCTCGCCCAACGGGCCGGAGAACCGGACCCGCCCGGCGGCCAGGATGGTGACCTCCTCGCAGAGCGCCTCCAGGTCGTCCATCCGGTGGCTGGACAGCACCACCGTCACCCCGTCGTCGGCGAGCCGCCGCAGCGCCGCGTGCACGTGCCGTTTGCCGGCCGGGTCCAGACCGTTGGACGGTTCGTCGAGCACCAGCAGCCGGGGCCCGGTGAGCAGCGCCGCGGCCAGTCCCAGCCGCTGGCGCATGCCCAGCGAGAAGCCGCGCACCCGGTCGTCGGCGACCTCGGTCAGCCCGACCTCGGCCAGCACCTCGTCGATCCGCGTCGAGCGGGTGTCCCGGCCGCGCAGCGCGGCGAGTGCGGCCAGGTTCCTCCGCGCGGTCAGCGACGGGTACAGGCCGGGCCCGTCGACGAATCCGGCCACCCCGTCGGGCGCCGCCAGCGCCCGGCCGACCGGTCTGCCCAGGACCTCCAGCGTGCCGTCGTCGGCGACGGCCAGCCCGAGCAGCAGCCCGAGCAGCGTGGTCTTCCCGGCGCCGTTCGGTCCGGCCAGCCCGTGGATCCGGCCGGGTTCCAGCTCCAGTCCGACGCCGTCCAGCGCCACGACATCGCCGAAATACTTCGTCAGTCCGTGTGCGCGTACCGCGAGTTGCGTGTCCCTCATGGCCCCTTCTCACAGTTCCCCAGGGAACCTAGGGCGTTGACGGGGCGCCGTCAGGATCGGCCGGTTGAACACCCATGAAACAGCAGG
>NZ_JBHTWX010000009.1:0-12915 GCF_042792155.1 Kitasatospora sp. NPDC056651
TCGCGTGGCGCGCCCCCCCCCCCCTGCTGCGCCCCGGTTCCCGGCCCTGCCGCCTCAATCCCACCGGCGGCCCCCCCCCCACGCGCCCGCGGGCCCGCCGTTTTCGCGCGGCCGGGGGCGCGGCGTGGTCACGCTGTGTCCCGGTGCGGGTGTGTCCAGGGTGTGAACCTGTGGTCAACGTCGCGTCACGAGCTTCGCCGTTTCTCACCAGGAACGTCCGCGGGTCGTGGAATTTCGCCCCAACTGCCCCTTTTGACGGCTGTTCTGACGTGCCGGGAGTTGCAGTAGGCTGACTCCGCGATAGGCGTCGCCGCAGGTCTCGTACCGGAGCGCACCCCCGATGCGTAGTGGCATCAGGTGCCTTTCGGGGAGGTTCAGGCCGCCAGTCCCATTCGCGTTTCGGGGCCCGGACCGGCTCCACGCGATGCCACCTGAAGAGAGTTTCATGACGTCATTTGTGCAGGAACCCTTTTTCTGGGTCTTCATCGTGGTGATGCTCATAGCCGTCGGAGCGGCCCTCCAAGCCCGCAGGACGAACCTCGCCCTGCGGCGGCGAAACGATTCCCTTGAAGAGGCGAGCGCTCTCGCCCAGCGGCAGCGCGACGAGTTCGCGGCGCTGCACGAGCGCCTGCGGGGCCAGCACGCGGCCGAGCTGACGGACGTCCGCCGGGACGCCGAGGAGGACACCAAGGCCGTCCTCAAGGCGGCGATGCGGACGCTGCAGGGCCTGGCCGACGAGCAGCAGATCGTCATCGACCGGGTGCAGCGCAAGTACGGCGACAGCCCGCAGATCCTCGCCGACCTGATGACCATCGACCACACGAACAGCCAGTTCGGCCGGCGCGCCCAGGGCATCGCGGTGCTCTGCGGCGGCTGGCTGGGCCGCCGGGAGAGCGTCGCCTCGGTCTTCGACGTGGTCCGCAGCGCCCAGGGCCGGATCCGGCACTTCGACCGGGTGCGGATCCACTCCCGGGTCAGCGTCTCGCTCGCCAGCAAGGTCGTCGAGCCGGTCGCCGTCGTCCTGTCCGAGCTGCTCGCCAACGCGACCAACTACTCCGCCCCGGACACCCCGGTGGAGGTCAGCGTCCAGGCCGTCCCCACCGGCGTCTGCCTGATCATCGACGACGCCGGCCTCGGCATGGGCCAGGAGGAGAAGGACCGCGCGGCGGTGCTCCTGAACCCGGGCGCGCCGATCAGCCTCACCGACCTGGGCAACCCCCCGAAGTTCGGCTTCGCCGTCTCCGGCATGCTGGCCGCCCGCTACGGCTTCCGGGTCTCCGTCGACTCGGTCTCCCCGTACGGGGGCGTGCGGGCCGTGGTGCTGCTGCCGGCCGAACTGCTCAGCAGCGAGGTCGCCGCCCCGCCGGTCGCCGAGCACACCGACTACCAGGTCGCGCCGGCCGAGCAGCCCGCGCAGGCCTGGTCGCAGAACCCCGCCCAGCAGCCCGCCCAGGCCTGGACGCAGGCCCCCGGTCAGCGGCTCGTGTCGCTGCCCGAGCCGGGGCCGGCCCTGGCCCCGGTGCCGGCCCCGCCGGCGGAGCCGGAGATGACCTCGGACGGACAGCTGCCCCGGCGGCGGCGCCAGCGCCCGGTGTCGGTCGTCCCCTCCCCGCAGGACCCCGCCCGGGCCGCGGACCCGGTGCGCGGCCTCGGCCAGAACACGCCGTCCCGCCTCGGGGCGTTCCAGCGCGGCACGCTGTCCGGGCGCAACACCATGACCACGGAAGGAACCGAGATCCAGTGAGCCGCGATCTTTCCTGGGTACTCAACGACGTACTCCAGGTACCCGGCGCCCGGCACGCCATCCTCGTCTCCGCCGACGGCCTCCTGCTCGAACGCTCCAGCGGGATAGGCCGCGACGAGGCGGAGACCAACGCCGCCGCGATGAGCTCGATGCAGTCGCTGAGCCGCGCGGTCGCCCCGTTCGTCGGAGGCGCGGGCGGCACCTGGCGCCAGACCCTCCTGGAGTACGACCACGGCTGGATCTTCCTGATCGCGGCCGGCAGCGGTGCGTACCTGGCGGCCTCCACCGCCCCCGACGTCGACATGGAAGCGATGTCCTTCCGGATGCAGCAGCAGGTGGGCGCGCTCGGGCGGGCGATGTCGGCGGCTCCGCGCCAGAGCACGCTCAGCGGCTCATGACGGCGGGCGGCGAGGAACAGCGGGTCACCGGCGGCTTCATCCGCTCCTACGTCATCACCGGCGGCCGCGAATTACCGAGTGCGGAGGCCCTGTCTCTGATCACCCTGGTCACCATCGGTCCCGACCAGGACCTTCCCGCCCTGGCGAGCCCGGAGACCCAGGCGATCTGGCAGCTGTGCTCCGGCGGCTACCTCTCGGTGGCCGAGGTCGCGGCGCGGCTGGAACTGCCGGTGGGGGTCGTGAGGCTGCTGCTGACGGACCTGATCCGCGAGGGACGGCTGCTGCGCCGGTCGGCCCCGCCCCCGGCCCAGGCCCCGGATCCGAGACTTCTAGAGAAGGTACTGCATGGACTTCAACGACGGTTCGCCTGAGGACATCTACGTCCCGGGCGCGGTGACGACCGCCGTCAAGATCCTCGTCGTCGGGCACTTCGCGGTCGGCAAGACCACGCTCATCCGGGCGCTGTCGGAGATCGCCCCGCTGAGCACCGAGGAGAGCATGACGCAGGCGTCCGTCCGCGTCGACGACCTCCACGGCGTACCGGACAAGAAGACCACGACCGTCGCCCTGGACTTCGGCCGGCTGACGCTCGGCGACGACCTGGTGCTGTACCTGTTCGGCACGCCGGGCCAGCAGCGGTTCATGCAGCTCTGGGAGGACATGGCGCGGGGAGCGCTGGGCGCGCTGCTGCTGGCCGACCCGACCCGCCTCTCGGACACCTTCCCCGTCATCGACCTGATCGAGCAGTACGGCCTGGACTACGCGGTCGCGGTCAACAGCTTCGACCAGCAGAGCGACTACACCGAGGACCAGCTGCGCGAGGCGCTCGACCTGCTGCCGCACACGCCGGTGGTGTTCTGCGACGCGCGGGACCAGCGCTCCTCGGCCAACGCCCTGCTGACACTCGTCCGGCACCTGCTCGCCAGGGCCTCCTGACCTCCCCCACGCCCCCACGCCTCCCTCCCCTCACGTCTCCCGGGTCCGCATCCGCCCGGGGCCACCTCCAAGGAACGACCCATGGAATCTCCGCAGCGATCCGTCTCCCCGTCGTCTCCGCCGGGCTGCCCGATGCGCGCCGGCGTGAGCACACCGCTCTACGGGGACCAGTTCTCCGCCGACCCCGGCGCGGTCTACGACAAGCTGCGGGCCAGTGGTCCCGCCGCGCCGGTGGAGCTGGCCCCGGGCGTGGACGCCACCCTGGTCACCTCGCACGAGGCCGCGCTGAGGGTGCTGCAGAACCCGGGGATGTTCGCCCGGGACTCGCGGCGCTGGGCGGCGCTGAACGAAGGGCGGGTGCCGATGGACAGCCCCGTCCTGCCGATGATGTTCTACCGGCCCAACTGCCTCTTCACGGACGGCGCCGAGCACCTGCGGCTGCGCAAGGCCGTCACCGAGAGCCTGGAGCGGCTCAACGACAACCGGCTCAACCGGCACGTCGAGCGGATCGCCGGCTACCTCGTCGACCAGTTCAGCCCGCTGGGCCGGGCCGACCTGATCAACGACTACGCCAAGCTGCTGCCGCTGCTGCTGTTCAACCAGCTGTTCGGCTGCCCGGCCGACATCGGCGACCGGCTGACCCGCAGCATGTCCGCGCTCTTCGACGGCCTCGATGTGATCCAGGCCAACGAGGACCTGACCTCCTGCCTGATGGACCTGGTCGCGCTCAAGCGCCGCCAGCCGGGCGACGACATCACCTCCTGGCTCATCCAGCACCCGGCCGGACTGCGGGACGAGGAGCTCAAGGACCAGCTGGTCATGCTGATGGGCGCCGGCGTCGAGCCCGAGCGCAACCTGATCGGCAACGCGCTGCTCCTGCTGCTGTCCGGCGAGGGCGGCTCCGGACTGCGGATCGAGGACGCCCTCGACGACGTGCTGTGGAACAACCCGCCGATCGCCAACTACGCGACGCACTACCCGATGCAGGACCTCAACGTGGGCGGCGTCCCGATGGACGCGGGCAGCCCGGTGGTGATCAGCTTCGCGGCCGCCAATAGCGACCCGGCGCTGACCGACGCCCGACTGACCCTCAGCAAGGGGGCCCACCTGGCCTGGGGCGCCGGCCCGCACGCCTGCCCGGCCAAGTCCCCGGCCCAGCTGATCGCCCTGAGCGCGATCGAGTGCCTGCTCAACGCGCTCCCGGACGTCACCCTCGCGGTGCCGGCGGAGCGCGTGGAGTGGCGGCCGGGGCCGTTCCAGCGCGGTCTGGTCTCGCTGCCGGTGCGGTTCAGCCCGGCGCCCGCCCGCACCGTGGCGCCGGCCGCGCGTGCGGAACCCGCTCCGGGCGGGTCGTCCGGCTGGTCCCAGGGCGGCGCCGAGCCGGGCCAAGGGTACCCGCAGGGCGGCGCCTCCGGGCCCGCCCGGGCTGCCCAGCATTCTCAGCACCCGCAGCACCCGCAGCATTCTCAGCACCCGCAGCACCCGCAGAAGAAGGGGTGGTGGAGCTCCTTCCTGGACGTCTTCCGGCTCTGAGCGCCCGGCGCCCCGCCCCGTGGTCCGGGGCGGGCTGCCAGGTGCGGGCTACGGGCTGCGGGCCCGGACCGGGCGGGTCGTCGGTATCCGACGCGCCGTCCGGTTCCGTTCTGCTTCCGTTCGGCATCCGTTCCGCCGGAAAGCGGTGGGCGGGTTCCGTTTTCAGTGCGGTACGTGACGGGAGCAACACCGATCGACGCTTGAGCGCGCTGTTGCTGGGTAGGTCGCCGCCGTACTGACCGCCCGCGCGCAAGGAGCCCCGTGTGACCGCCATGTTGGAAGCCCGCCCCGCGGATCCGGGGATCCCCGGCGCAAGCGTCGACCGGCGAGCGGCCGTGCCGCTGCTGCGGAGGCTGCGGTCGGCCGAAGGGCTCGCCGATCCGCGTCCGGTCTACGACGGGCTGCGGGCGCTGGGCGACCTCGTCCCGGCACCCTGGGGCGGCTACCTGGTCACCGGGTACGACGCCTGCGACCAGGTCCTGCGCGGCCGGAACTGGCTCGTCCCGGACTTCGCCTGGCAGGCGCGGCAGACCTCGACGGAGCGCTGGGAGGCCGTCGCCACCCAGGAGATGAGCGGCACCCTGTCCCGGCTCAACGCACCCGAGCACACCCGGCAGCGGCGCAGCCTCGGGAACCTCTTCGACCGCAACACCCTCCGGGAGATGGGGCCGCGGATCGAGGCCGACGTCACCGAGCTGCTCGACCGCCTGGCCGAGCGAATACAGGCGGACGGCGAGGCGGACCTCGCCACCGTGGTCAGCGAGCAGCTGCCGATCAACACCGTCGGGCGCTGGCTGTCCATCGCGCCGGAGGACTACCCGCACATCCTGACGATGACCCACAACCAGGTGCACGCCCAGGAGCTGCTGCCCACCAAGAGCCAGCTGGCGATCTCGGAGCAGGCCACCATGGACCTGCGCGAGTACTTCACCCGCCTCGTCCGGGAGCGCCGCGAGCAGGACGGCGACGACCTGATCGCCCGCTGGATCCGCACCTGGGACGCGCTGGAGTCCGACCGCGAGGCCACCGACCGGGTCGTCTACCAGCTCACCATGTTCGTCACCATCGCCTCGCTGGAGACCACGGCGACGCTGCTCTCCTCGCTGGTGTGGCTGCTGCTCGGCTCGCCCGGCAGGTGGGAGTGGCTGCGGGAGCACCCGGAGCACATCGACGACGCGATCGAGGAGGCGCTGCGCTACGACCCGCCGATCCGCGTCAACAGCCGCGTGGCGGGCGAGGACACCGTGCTGGCCGGAACGTTCCTGCCCAAGGACACGATGGTCCACGTGATGTACGGCGCCGCCAACCGCGATCCCCGCCGCAACCCGGACCCGCACACCTTCGACCTGCTCCGCCGGGGCAACCACCTCACCTTCGGCGGCGGCGCCCACTACTGCCTCGGCGCGGGCCTGGCCAGGATGGAGGCGCGCGCCCTGCTGGGGCAGCTGCTGGAGCGCTTCCCGACCCTGCGGGCGGCGAGCCTGCCCGAGTACGCACCCCGGATGGTCTTCCACCGGGTGACGTCCCTGAGAGTGACCGCATGAACGTCTCCCCTCAGGCCTCCCAGTACCCCGGGCCCGCGACGCCGCCCGCGATGCCGCCCGCGATGCCGTCCGTATTGCCCTCCGGGTCCGCGATGCAGCCTCCGTACCTGACGCACCCCACGCCGCCCGGCGGCTGGTACACCCAGCCCGAGACCGCTCCCGGGACCGCTCCCGAGGCCGTGGTGGCCCCCGAGCCCGCGGCCGCCCCCGTGCCCGCGGTGGCCCGTACGGTCCGCGCCGAGCAGCGCGGCCCCGTGCTCCACGTCGAGCTGGACAGCCCGGGCACCGGGAACGCCGTCACCACGGCCATGCTGGACGAACTCCTCGCCGTCCTCGCCGAACCCGACCCGACCGTGCGGGTGATCGTGCTGTCCGGGGCCGGCCGGGACTTCTGCCTCGGCGGCGACCGCGAGGAACTCGCCGCGGGCCTCGACGAGGACCCGACCGGCGGCGGCATACGGAGGTACGGGGACAAGGCCCGCAAGGTCTGCGAGGCCCTCACCAACAGCCGCGCCGTGACCGTCGCCAGGGTGCAGGGCCGCGCGACCGGCGCCGGCTTCGCGCTGGCGCTCGCCTGCGACCTGCGGGCCGGCGCCGACAACGCCGTCTTCCGGCTGCCCGAGCTGACCCTCGGTCTGCCCGTCGCCTGGGGCGGCCTGCTGCCCCGGCTGATCAACGAGGTCGGCGCCGCCCGGGTCCGCGAGATCATCCTCACCGGCCGCCCGGTCGGCGCGGTCGAGGCACGTGAACTCGCCGTCCTCCAGCGCGTCGTCCCCGAGCAGGAACTGGACGCCGCGGTGGCCGAGTGGACCAGGCCGATCGCGCGCCGCCCCGAGGCCGCGCTGCGGGTCACCAAGACGCTGCTCGCCTCGCACGCGGCGGCGAACCGGATGGCCGACGCCTCCGTGCTCGACTCCGAGCTGATGGCCTCCGTGCTCGCCGCCGCCCACTACACCCGTGGCCTCGCCGCCCGGTCCCCCTCCAACTGAGCCGCGCGCACTGAGCCGCGCACGCGAAAGGGCCCGCCGGTGGCGGGCCCTTTTCCGCGCGTGCGGAAAACGGTTGTGGATCGTTCCCGTACGTTCGCTACCCTGTGCGATCGATGATGGGGAAGAACATGGTGGGGACTGTGGGGACCATGGGGACTTTGGGGACGGCACGGGCGCGTGGCGCGCGGGTGGCGGGGGCCGTACTGACGACGGCTCTGGTCGTGGCCGGAGCGGCCGCCTGCGACGGCGGCGGGGGTGGCGGCGACGGCGACCGGAAGACCGGCGCGAAGGCGGCGGCCAGTACGCCGCCGCAGCCGTTCGGCACCGGCGGCTACCGGGGGCTGACGCTCTCGATGACCAAGGACGAGGCGCTCGCCTCCGGGGCCCTGGAGAGCGCGCCGGTCTCGCTGCTCAACGGCTGCACCGACTATGCGTACAAGGGCGGCCCGGCGCCGGACCCGGTCCGGATGGCCGTCGAGAAGGAGGCCGGCGACAAGGCCCACAAGGCGCTGGCCCGGATCGACGAGATCAAGGCGCAGCGCAAGCCGCTCGAACCGCTGGCGCCCGGGGCCTCGCTGGAGCAGATCGTCGAGCACAACGACCGCGCCCAGGAGTGGATGCGGCAGGAGCAGGCCGTCCGGCCGGAGATCGACGCGCTCTACAAGGACGTGGACCTCATCGGGCCGGTGACGAAGAACCGCAACCAGGCCTTCCTGACCACCGGTCGGGTCAACTTCGGCACCAAGGGCCTGCGCCAGCTGGTCGCCCCGGCCGAGGCGCGCACCGCCGAGGGCATCGGTGCCGGCTCGACCGAGGAGCAGCTCAAGCAGGCCTACGCGGGCAAGGAGCTCAAGCCCACCAAGGACGGCACGTACGAACTCCCGGCCGAGGGCGGCGGGCCGGACTGGTTCTACGAGTTCACCATGGCCGACGGCAAGGTCGTGGGCCTCGCCCTGGTCAAGCACAACACTTACTGTTCCTGAGACTTCGGGGGTCATGGCATGAAGATGAAGCGCGGGTCGATGCGCACGGTGGGCATCGGCGTCTCGGTGGTGCTGCTCGCCGCCGGAGCGGCGGCGTGCTCCTCCGGCACGTCCGGTTCGTCCGCCGCCGGTTCGTCCGCCACGGGTGTGCCCGCGTCGGCGCCCGCGTCGGCGTCCGGGGCTGCGTCCGGGGCTGCGTCCGCCCCGGCGGTCGCGTCGAAGGGCCCGGAGGCCTTCGCGGCGGCCGGGTACCGGGGCCTGAAGCCCGGGATGGCCAAGGACGCCGGGCTGGCCACCGGCGCGCTGGAGAGCGCGCCGGTCTCACTGCTCGACGGCTGCACGGACTTCGTCTACAAGGGCGGTCCGGCGCCGGACCAGGCCCGGATGACCGCCGAGGCGGCCACCGAGGCCCGCTACAAGGACCTGAACGCCAAGGCCGACGCGGCCGAGGGCAAGACGTCCGCCCCGGCGGGCACCCTGCCGCCGAACGCCTCCGCCAAGGACGCGGCGGCGGCCGCCGCGGGCGCCGCCGCCTCGGCCAAGGACTCGGCCGCCACCGCCAAGCTGATGGCGGACGCCACCCAGTCCATCGCGGACATGTGGCTGGCCCGCGAGGACAGGGACAACGCGTTCCTGACCACCGGTCGGGTCTCCTTCGCCGCCTCCGGCCTGCGCGAGTTGGTCGCCCCGGCGGAGGCGAAGACGGCCGAGGGCATCGGCGCCGGCGCCACCCTCGACGCCCTCCAGCAGGCCTACGGCGCCAAGGGCCTCCAGCTGGCCAAGAGCGGCAAGTACGTGATGCCGGTCGAGGGGCAGCAGGGCTGGCAGTACGAGTTCACCGTGGACGACGGGAAGGTCTCCGGGATGGCCGTGGTGAACCGCGACATCAAGTGCGTCTGACCAGCTGACCGTCTGATCGCCTGACCGGCCGATGAGGGCCCCGACGAACCGTCCGGTTCGACGGGGCCCTCCGCCGACGCGCGCAGCTGAGACGTGGGAAGTCGGCCCGGCCGACTTCCCACGCACGCGGCTACGGCGCGCGGGAGGGGGACGAGGCGTCGGAGGGGGACGAGGTGGTCAGCCGCCGAGCGCCACGGTGGACGGCGCCTGCCACCCCCGTAGGGCGGCGCGGGCTCGGGCGATGCCCCCGGGGGTGGCGGGCGCCCCGCTGCCGACGGCGACGGTTCTCGCTCCCAGGCCCGCACAGGAACGGCAGATCCCCGGCTGGGGCACCGGATCGTGGCAGCGGCCGCACTCGGCGTACGGCGTCGGTGGGGGCGCCGACCGTTCCGGCGGCAGCTTCCGTTGCAGGCGGTCCCGGAGGATCGCTGCCGGGCAGTGCATCGGCTGTGGCAGCCCGGGGAGCAGGGCATGGGCCAACTCGGCCTCGCTGATGCCTCGTTCCAGCCATTCCAGGACGAGCGGCGCCAGCGCCCGCGCCTCGGCCTCGCCGAGGCGCAGGCGGGGTTCGGGCCGGATCACCCGGAACAGGGTGGCCACGGCGGCCCGCGTTCGTTCATCCGGGAGGGTGGGTTCTTGCCCCGGGTCCTTTACGGGAGGGGTGACAGTGAGGCCGGTCCCTCGCCCACCGGAGTCCGGGCGGGGGACAGTCGGTTGGGGGTGCGGGATGTCGAAGACGTGGGCCTCGGACCGGACCGTCCCGTCGGGCATCCGGACCTTGTCGACCCGGTAGTACCCGGCATCCTTCAGCTCCTTGAGCGCCCGCCGGACGGCGCCCCGCCCCTGCGGACTGCTGTCCGCCATCTGCCGCCCGTCCTCCCGCCAGCCGTCCGGGCGGGACAGTAGGTCGCCGAGCAGCCCGCGAGCGGTGTAACTGAGCCGACGGTCCTGCAACAGGCCGTTCGGAAGGACGGTGAACGCGCGCGTGTGCGCGCTACGATGAATCTGCATTGGGAGTCTGTTGCTCCTGGTGCCCGACCCCGGGGTGTTCCACCACCGCCGGGGTCTCCTATGTTTTGTTGACAATGCGGAAAGTAGCACATCGGCTACACGGAGTGTGAATCGTTCGCGAATTGGTGCAGGCCGGTGAATGTGTTCTCCCGGCTGCTGCTGAAGAACTCGTAGTGGCTGATCCAGACCCCCGAGTGATCCTCACCCGTGGGCGCGGGCGAGCCCTGCGCGGGCGCGCCCGGTCCCTCACTGGTCATGTCATGGCCCCCTGTGCCGTCCGCGCTGACCCTCGGCCGCCCGCCATGGGGCGGGCGCGTTCGAGGAGTTCACGGACGTGGGGGTTGCGGCGGTGCGGCCGGGTCGCGGAGAGCATCGACCGGAAGCGGTCGTCGGCCCGGCCGGACTGGATGGCCAGGTAGTCGTCCAGGGCGAGGTGCCAGTTCTGGACGGCCTCTTCCAGCCGGCCGGCTTCGATCTGCCATTCGGCGAGCATCGAGCGGTGCCGCACGCGGGTCCCGCGATACACCATGGGTCGGACCTTCTCGGAGTGCTGGATCGCGCGGATCGCACCTTCGCGGTCGCCAAGTTCGTAGTTGACCTGGGCGACGTGGTAGGCGAGGGAGGACGGGTCGTATCGGCCGCCGGCCTTCGCCTTCGATTCGGCCTGATCCATTGCGACTTCCGCTGTCCGTAGATGGAGCAGAGCCCCGGCCTTGTCCCCGGTTTGGGCGAGGGCGTGGGCCTGTTGGCCGGTGAGAAAGGCTCTCATGCGGGGTCCGGCCTGGGGAGAGGCGGACGAAGCTGCTTCCGCGAACCGCAGGGCGGTGCTGCCGTGGCCGAGGTTGACGGCCTGGACGCTCATGCCGCGCAGGGTGGTGCAGTACATGAGGTGGTCGCCCGCGTGCCCGGCCAGCTCCAGGGCCTTCAAGTAGTAGCGCTGGGCCAGGGAGTCGTGGCGTTCGTCCGCGGCCATGTAGCCGGTCAGGTAGCAGTGGTCGGCGGCGGCCGACAGCATGGCCTTACGGGCGTCCTCGTCGGCGTTCGCCCGTAGGTACGGGACGATCGTGTTGACCAGGAACGAGGCGGCCATCGGGCGGGCCATCCGGCCGCCGAACTGGTCGACCAGGGTGCTGATCCGTTCGGTCATCGCGGCGACCGCCCGGACCTCTGCCATGCCGATCCGCAGATGAGGGTCGGTCCGCAGCCTCTCGAAGCGGCCGACCACGTCGGGCCAGCCCGGGATGGTGAGGGCCACCGAGTACAGGCCTGCCGTGAGGATTCCGCGCCGGGATGGGTCCATGTCGAGGCTCCCCAGGTCAATCAGTCCTGACACTGTATCCGTCGATTTGTCGACTGGGGTAGGCATCTCGCGGAATCCGGCCTCGAAGGCGGTGATCGGCCGCTTGAGCCTCCGCGCCAGCGTCTCCAGGACCACCGGCAGGGCCTTCGCCGCGGGCGAGGTGCCGCTGAGCCAGTGGGAGACGGCCGAGGCGTCGTACTTGAGCCGCTGCCCGGTCTCGGTGCCGGTTCGGTTGACGGCCCGAGCCAACTCGCCGTTCCCCCAGGCGGCTTCGGCCATCAATGAGGCGAGCTTCCGGTTCGGCTCGCGGTCGCTTCGCACGACAGTTCCCCCTTGCAGGCGGGTTTCAAGGGTTTCAACGTCCCGGCTCGCGTCGACCATAGCCGACCACAGGGCACGGCTGTTGACTGTTCGTCATCGGTCAATCACCAGTAGTGGTGCGACTGGTCCCCTCTCATTTCCTCTTTGAGGTGTTCCGCCATGCCTACGTCCCGCCGTCCCCGCATGTTCGTCGCGCGCCTCGACTCGCGGGCCGAATCCACGCCCCTGGCCCGGTACTTGCTCCGGGCCTACCTCGCCGGGCTGCCTTCCGGGGACCGCTATCGCGACACCGCCGAACTGCTCCTCGGCGAGTTGTTCGCCAACGCCGTCCGGCACTCCGACGCGCCCGATGACCGTCACATCGAAGTCCGCTTCGCCCTCGTCGACTCCCGCTTGCGCCTCGAAGTCCACGACGCCGGCAGCGGCCGCCCCTCCCTCCGTGCCGCCGAGCCCTCCGATGAGCGCGGGCGCGGCCTGTTCCTCGTCAACGAACTGGCCGAACGCTGGGGCTACGCCTCCCGCCCCTGCGGCATCGGCAAGTTCGTCTGGGCCCTCGTCGCCCCCGTCACTGTCTGAAGGACCGACCACATGCACCTCGCGACCCTCGCCCGGCACACCCTCTCCCGTGGCGCCACCCCCGCCGCCACCTACGCCCTCCTCGCCCGCCTCGGCCACCAGCCCTTCCCCTGCGCCGAGGCCGTCTGCCTCGCCCTCGACATCCCGCCCGCCGAGACCGCCCGCCGCCTGGCCGACTGCTACGACGCCCTGCTCGCCGACCCCCGTCCGAACTCTGAAGTGGACACTGGCGAACTCCTCGAAGCCCTGGGCGTCTTCGACGTCCCCAAGGACCTCACTGCCACCGAACGGGCCGTCGTCGCCCATTTCCTGACCGCCATCGACGCCATGGGCGGCATCCGCCCCGGCCACCACCACGGTCTCCAACGCTGGTTCACCACCGGCAACCTCACCACCGCCTACCTCTCCCTCGTCGCCGCCCGCCCCATGCCCCGCACCGGCGACCCGGCCCGCTACTGGGCCACCCTCGTCACGGCCGGCGAACTCCTCGCCACCACCCTTCCCTCCGATCGCCGCATCACCTACGCCCTCACCCACTGCCGCACCCGCGCAACCCGCCCGTAAGCACCGGAAGTCGGCCGAGCCGACTTCCTGCGCAGGAGTGGTTCGGGGGCGGGGGTGGGTGGGCGCCGCGGGGGGCGCAGGGGTGGGGGTGCGGGGCTAGGCGGGGGGGGAGCGGG
>NZ_JBHTWX010000009.1:12925-85738 GCF_042792155.1 Kitasatospora sp. NPDC056651
TGGCCTGTGTGTGTTGGGCCGCCGCTTGGCAAGGCCCCACCGGGCGCCGAATGGTGCGGTGAAGCGCTGCTCGGCTGCCGGTGCCATCGCGTCGGACATCTTGATGGTGCGGGCTATCCATGCCGTCAAGGACACCGAGCCCGGCATGGCTGTGATGACCGAGAACTGCCCGTGCGGCCACGCCGACAACGGTGAGTGCCACCTGACCCTCGGCGCCCGGATCGACCTGGACGCGACGGCCTCGCTGATCGCCGCCCAGGCGCCATCCAGGCACCTGCGCGGCCCTGGACCTGGCCCGCCGGCAGGCCTAAGCGGCCAGCCGGACCTCCGCCAGGATGCCCTCCGCGCCCTGGTCCAGCAGGAGGCCCGCCACCAGCACTCCCAGCTTCTCCGGCTCGCACAGCGGGCCGGAGAGTCGGGCCTCCACCTGCCGCCTGCCGTCCACGGAGGTGACCTGCCCGTGCAGGGTCAGCACGTCGCCGTCGGCCTTGCCGAACGCGCCGACGGGCACCGAGCATCCGCCGTGGAGCTCCGCCAGCATCGTCCGCTCGGCCCGCACCTCCGCGTCGGTCACCGGGTCACCGGAACCGGCCAGGATCTCGTGGGCCCATTCGTTGTCCTCCCGGATCTGGATGCCCAGCGCGCCCTGCCCGGGCGACGGGGGAAACAGCCCGACCGGCAGGATCTCGCTGATCTCCCCGGTGCGACCGAGCCGTTTGATCCCGGCGGCCGCCAGGGCCACGGCGTCCAGTTGCTGCGTCCTGAGCTTGCCGAGCCTGGTCGGGACGTTCCCCCGGATCTCCACCGGTACCAGGTCCGGGCGGACGTGCAACAGTTGGGCGATCCGGCGCGACGCTGAGGTGCCGATTCTGCCGCCGTGCGGGAGGTCGGCCAGAGTGCTGCCGCACAGCGCGTCGTGAACGTCCGCGCGGGTGGGCGGGGGCAGGAGGATCAGGCCGGGCGGGTTCGCGGTCGGCAGGTCCTTGAGCGAGTGCACGATTACATCGACCTCACCGGACACCAGGGCGTTCACCTGGTTGACCGAGAACGCCGAGCCGCCGCCGCGCTCCGAGACGTCCCTCAGGGCCGACCTGCGGTCCTGATCGCCTGCCTCCGTGATGACCCGCTGGCGGAAGACCACCTCGGGAAAGCGCTCCCGCAGTGGAGCCAGGAACTCCCTGACCTGGGCCCGTGCCAGGTGACTGGCCCGCGACCCCACCACCAGTGTGCTCATAAGCCAACTCCCAGCATCAGATGAGGTGTTGGCCGCATGTTATTCGCATCGAAGGCGCCCGGTTTCCGACGTTATGTCGGAAACCGGGAAGTGCTCCATGGGGGTCCTCCTGAGTCTCCGTGAGAACTCCGGAGAAGGCTCTGGGCCGTGCTGCGCAGGAAGTCGGCTCGGCCGACTTCCTACGCAGCCAGTGGCGTCCGGAGGGGTCAGCGGGAGGCGGCGCGTTGGAGGGCGCTGGCGAGGAGGGCGAGGTCGGTGGGGCCGTTGCCGAGTTCGCGGACCGGGCGGCGGGCCGGCGGGGCGCCGAGCTGGAGGGGGTCTATGGCGACCACGGTGGGGCGCAGGGTGGCGGTGCGCGGGATGCGACCGCTGATCCGGGCGGTCTGGAAGGCGCTGACGCCGCCGTCGGGCAGCCGGAGGTAGCCGCGGCCGGGGGTGTCCTCGGGGAGGGCGGCCGCGTCGCCGAGGTGGATCAGCAGGTCGGAGTCGGCCGGGTCGTCGGTGCGCAGCGCGATGCGGAGCAGCGCGGCCTCGTCGACCTCGGTGCCGGCGCTCTCCTCCGGTCGGCCGGTGGCGACGGCGAGGTGGATGCCGAGCGGTCCGCCGCGGCGGGCGACGGCGGCCAGCGCGCGGACGAGCGGCCGGCCGGCCGGGGAGGTGGGGGAGAGCAGCGCGTCGTAGTCGTCGACGACGACGACCAGCCGGGCGGGGGGAGGGGTGGGCGCGCCGCCGGGCCGGGGGGCCCCGGCGCTGCGCGGCGGGATGACCCGGGGGGCCGGGATCGGCGGCGCGGCGCCCACGGTGGCGGGCACCGGCACGGCGCCCACGCCCCGGCTGTCCAGGGCCCGCTCGTCCAGGCGGTGTCCGTCGAAGCCCTGCTCGTCCAGGCCCTGCCCGTCCAGGATGCGCGCGGCGTGCCAGGAGGCGAAGTCCAGGCCGTCGAACAGCCGCTCCCGCAGGGCGAGTTCGTCCTCCAGGGCCTCGGCCGCGAGCAGCGCGGCGCGCGGTTCGGCGGCGGCGTTGACCCGGCCGGTGACGTGCGGCAGCTCGGTGCAGCCGTCCAGGCCGTCCTCGGTGGCCCGGCCCTCGACGATCGTGACGGCCAGCCGCTCGGGCCGCTCGGAGACGGCGAGCGAGGCGACCAGGGTGCGCAGCAGCTCGGTCTTGCCGGAGCCGCGGGCGCCGCCGATCAGCAGGTGCGGGCCGCCGGGGTCGGGGGAGGGGAGGGTGAGCTCGGGGTCGGCCAGGTCGAGCGTGCAGAGTTCGTCCCGGGTGGTGCCGAGCAGCGCGGTGGCGGCGCCGATGCCGCCGGCGTGGGCCTCCCAGCGGGCGGACAGCTTGGCCGGGGTGACGGTGTCGAGCTGGAGCAGGTCGAGCAGTCGCAGCGCGTCGGGCAGCGGGCCGCGGGCGGCCGGGGCGGCTTCGCGCAGCGGGGCGAGGACGCGGGCCAGCCGTTCGGCCCAGGCGTCCGAGACGGCGTCCAGCGAGACCTCGTGCAGGGTCTCGCGGCCGCGGGCGACCGGGCGGTTCAGCGAGAGCTGGGTGCCCACCTCGCCGGTGATCAGGGCGGTGGCGCCGAGGCCCCGGGGGAGCAGCTCGGGCTGTTCGGCGAGGCAGATCGGGAAGATGCCGACCGCCGGGCCCTGACGCAGCAGCAGGTCGAGCGCCTGCCGGGCGGCTTCGGTGGCCGGGCGGCCGTCCACCACGACCACGGTGGCGGGGTGGCCGGTGAGGCCGCTCGGGCCGCTGAGCCGGGCGGTGAGCTCGGTCAGCCGGGCGGTGGCCTGCTCGTCGTCGAGGCCGATCAGCAGCCGGCAGTCCTGGCCGTCGACCGGGCGCAGGTGGGGCAGCCACAGGGCCCAGGCCCAGGTGTCGACGCGGTCCTCGACGGCGCGGGCCGGGTCGGCGTCGACCACGACCAGGCTCAGCCCGGTCGGCGGGTGCAGCGCGGCGAGCTGGGCGACGACGGCGCGGGTGAGCGCGTCCAGGCGTTCGCGGGGGCCGCTGAGGCCGAGGCTGCCGGCGGTCTGGAGGTCGAGGGTGACCGGGACGGAGGGCAGCATGGTGCCGGGCGTGGTGCCGGGGCCGCCGGGGCGGTCGGCGGTGCCGAGCCGCAGGGTGAGCGCGTCGGGGTGGCCGGGGCCGCGCTCCCAGAGCCGGGGGCCGGGGCCGACGGCGTTGAGCAGCAGGGTGGCGAGGTCGGGCCAGCGTTCGCGCTGGTTGGAGGTCTGGCGCAGCCGTACGGCGGTGTGGTGGCGCTCGGCGCTCTCCTGGCCGACCGGTTCGGCGGCGCGGCCGGGCAGCAGGGAGAACAGGCCGCGGCCGCGGCCTGGCGCGGGTTCGGGGGCGGCGGGCGGCTCGACCACGGGCGGCGCGGGCCGGGCCGGGCCGGGGGCGGCGAGCTGGAGGTGGCCGTGGCCGTCGGGCAGGGCGGCGCGGGGCGGCTCCGCGACCGGTTCGAAGAGCTGCACGGCGGATTCGCCGATCCGCAGTACGGCGCCGGGCTCCAGCGGGACGGCGGCCTCCGGCGGGCAGGGCGGGACGAGCCGGCCGTCCAGGGTGGTGCCGTTGGTGGAGCCGAGGTCGCGGACGGTGACCCGGCCGTCCTCGGCGAGGTGCAGGGAGAGGTGCAGCCGGGAGACGTCCGGGTCGTCGAGCGGGACGTCGGCCTCGGCGGAGCGGCCGACCCGGATCTCCCGGCCGTGCAGCCGGTGCACGCCGCCGGCGTCGGGGCCGCCGACCACGCGCAGTTCGGCGGCGGCGGGGGCGTCGTCGGGGTCGTCGGCGGTCGGGTCGGGCTCGTTCAGGCTGAGGACGGCGCCGTCGAGCAGCGGGGGGTGGCCGATCAGGGTGTGCTCGTCGACCCGGTGCGCCCCGGCGTACAGGTGCACATGGGTGGCGGCCCGTGGGCCGCGCACGCCCACGGCGCCGGCGAGCGCGCCCGCGATGGCGCCGAGCGCGGTGCCGACGGGCGCGGTGACCAGCACGTCCACGTAGGGAATGGCGGAGCCGGCGGCGGACGGGCCGCTGCGCGGTCGGAGGACGGTCAGCCGGATCTGCATCTCGCCCGCGGGTCCCTTCTGCTGATGTGAAGCCTGGTGCCGCTGCCCGGTGCCGGGGCACCGTTGGGCCACACGAGTGGCGAGTGTCCATCCTGCCATCCGTCACGGACGGTCCGCGCACCGTACCGGATTTGACGATCTTGCGATCATCGCCATGTTGGAGGCGACGGGGGGTCAGGTCAACCGTCCCTCCACCGGCCCGTGAACCGGCCGGTGGACCGGCTCGTGAACCGGCCGGTCGACCGGCCCGGCGACCGGCTCCCGGCGCTCCCCTAGGGGATGTCCCCCAACCCTGCTCGGATGGCCCGCCAGTCCCCCGAAAACCCGAACGGACACCGTTAGAGTGGCCGCAGACACGGGCCCGGCAGGCTCACCGCACCGGCGGAGGAGCGCCCCGCGCGGGCGGCACGGCGAGGAGATGCGACAGGTGCGGCCAGTCGGCAGCAAGTATCTGCTGGATGAGACCCTCGGGCGGGGTGCGACCGGCACCGTCTGGCGCGGTGTGGTGCGCGAGGACGTCCGGGTGCCGGGCTTCGAGCCCGGGCAGCGGGTGGCGATCAAGGTGCTGCGCGAAGAACTGGCCGTCGACCCCGACGTGGTGATGCGCTTCCTGCGCGAGCGCTCGCTGCTGCTGCGGCTGTCCCACCCCAACATCGTCCGGGTCCGCGACCTGGTCGTCGAGGGCGAGCTGCTGGCCCTGGTGATGGACCTGGTGGACGGCCCCGACCTGGCCCGCTACCTGCGCGCCAACGGCCCGTTCAGCCCGATCGCGGGTTCCCTGCTGATGGCCCAGGTCGCGGACGCGCTGGCGGCCAGCCACGCGGACGGGATCGTCCACCGCGACCTCAAGCCGGCCAACGTGATGCTCGCCTCCACCGTGGTGGACGGCACCGAGCGGATGCACCCGCTGCTGACCGACTTCGGCATCGCCCGGCTCGCCGACTCCCCGGGCGTCACCCGCACCCACGAGTTCGTCGGCACCCCCGCCTACGTCGCGCCGGAGTCCGCCGAGGGCCGCCCGCAGACCTCCGCGGTGGACGTGTACGGCGCCGGGATCATGCTGTACGAGCTGGTCACCGGCCGCCAGCCGTTCGAGGGCGACAGCGCGATCGCCCTCCTCCACGCGCACCTGGCGCAGGAGCCGCAGCGGCCCAGCACCATGCCCGAGCCGCTCTGGACGGTGATCGAGCGCTGCCTGCGCAAGGACCCGTCGCAGCGGCCGAGCGCCACCTCGCTGGCCCGCGCCCTGCGGGTGGTCGCGGCCGGGGTCGGGGTGCACGCCTCCCCGGCGGCGGTGGACGAGGCGCTGGCGGTCGCCGCCCTGCTGCTGCCGGACCCGCAGCCGACCGCCGTCCCCGCCCCCGTCCCCGCCCCCGTGCCGCCGCCGCCCGCGGCGGCCCCGGGCACCGAGGACCGCACCCAGCTGCTGCCGCCGACCCCGGGCGGGCCGCAGTACGACCCGGCCGCGGCGACCCGGGTGATGGGCACCCAGCAGCCGCCCGCGTCCCCGCCGGGCGGTGCGGACCGCACCCGGGTGATGCCGCCCGCCGCCGTGCCGCCGCCCCCGCCCGCCGGACCGCCCGCGCCGCAGGAGGAGTCGCCGCACCCGTGGCAGACCCAGCTGCGCGCGTCGCGGGACCGCAACCAGCAGACCCAGGTCGGCTACTTCGGCCCGGAGGACTACGCGGACCACCCGGAGCCGAAGGTCGCCCCGCCGCCGTTCCAGGCCGGCCAGGGCCGCGGCCCCGGCGGCCAGCACGGCCAGCACGGCCAGGGCGCCCCGGCCGGTCGGCCCGGGCCGCAGCAGCCGCCCGGCGGCTACCGCCAGTCCCCGCCCCCGCCCGGCTACGCCCAGCGCCCGCCGGTGGCCCCGCCGCCGTACCAGGCCGGCCAGGGCCGTGGCCAGGGCGGGCAGCGGGGCCAGGGCGGCGCCCGCCCGCAGCCGCCCGGCGGCTACCGGCAGGCCCCGGCCGAGTACGGCCGGCCTCAGGGCGGCTACCCGCCGCCGCCCGCGCCCACCCCGGTGCCGCGCCGGTCCGAGCCGCCCGCGCCGCAGTACCGGGAGGCCCCGCCGCAGCGCCGCGAGGAGCCGCCGGCCCCGGCCCGCCGCGAGCCCGCCCCGGCCCGCGAGCCGCGCCCGCGCAGCCGCAACCGGATGTACATCCCGGGCCTGGGCTGCCTCAAGGGCTGCCTGATGGTGCTGCTGGTGCTGACCCTGGCCGGGGTGGCGCTGTGGAACTTCACGTCGCTGCCGCAGTACTGGGACGACGCCGTGGGCTGGTTCGACACGGCGCGCGACTGGGTGAACGGCCTCCTCGGCTAGGCCCTGTCCGACACGCCCCGACACGCCCCGGCGCGCCCGCCGGGGCCGTCGGGCCGGGGCCGCCCGCCAGGGACGGCCATATTGACGCTATGTCGACAATTCAGCGGATTTCTCGGCCGAGACTCCCGCTCCGGGCCCCTCAGGCGGCTCCCGGAGGGCCTCCGGACGCGTAGGTTGGTCGCTGTTGTCCCGCCCCACCGAGCGCGCCGGACCCCCGGAGCGCTCCCGCGCCGCCCACGGAGCAGCATTGGCACGCAAGATCGGCAGCCGGTACACCGTCCACCAGGTGATCGGCCGGGGTTCGGCCGGGACGGTCTGGCTGGGCGAGGGGCCCGACGGCCCGGTGGCGGTCAAGCTGCTGCGCGAGGACCTCGCCGCCGACCAGGTGCTGGTCGGCCGCTTCGTCCAGGAGCGCACCGCGCTGACCAGCCTCGACCACCCCCGGGTGGTCGGCGTGCGCGACATGGTGGTGGACGGCAGCGACCTCGCCCTGGTGATGGAGCTGGTCCAGGGCACCGACCTGCGCTCCCGGCTGGAGCGGGACGGCGCGCTGCCGCCGCAGACCGCCGCCTCGGTCATCGCCGACGTCGCCGACGGCCTGGCCGCCGCGCACGCGGCCGGGATCGTCCACCGCGACGTCAAGCCGGAGAACGTCCTGCTCGACCTCGCCGCCGCCCCCGGCCCCGGCGGCGCCCCGCGCGCCAAGCTCACCGACTTCGGCGTGGCCCGCCTGGTCGACGCCCCGCGCCGCACCCGGGCCACCCGGATCATCGGCACCCCCGACTACCTGGCCCCCGAGATCATCGAGGGCCTGGAGCCGCGCGCCGCCGTCGACATCTACGCCCTCGCCACCGTGCTGTACGAGCTGCTGGCCGGCTCCACCCCGTTCGGCGGCGGCCACACCGGCGCGGTGCTGCGCCGGCACGTCACCGAGCAGGTGCCGCCGATCCCCGGCCTGCCGGACGGGCTGTGGCGGGTCATCTCCGAGTGCCTGGCCAAGGCCCCGGCCTCCCGGCTGCGCGCCGCCGAGCTGGCCGCCCGGCTGCGCGAGCAGCTGCCCTCGCTGGCCGGGCTGCCGGTGCTGGCCGTGCCCGACCAGGGCCGCGCCCCGGCCGAGGAGCAGCTGACCCCCGGCGAGGCCGTCTACGCCGAGATCGACGCCGGACCGGGCGCCCACAAGCGCCGCCGCGGCCCGGCCGTCCCGCTGGTGCCCGGCGCCGCCCCGGACTCCACCCGGGACACCCACACCAGCCTGCGCCGCCCGTCCGCCGACGAGCTGGCCGCGTACGCGGTCGAGTCCCGGGCCCAGCGCGTCACCCCGGGCCACCGCCGGGACCGGCAGGCGCTGCTGCGCCGCCGCCGGCTGCTGGCCGTGCTGATCGCCACCGTCCTGCTGCTGGCGGGCGCCGCCGCGGCCTGGACGGCCTTCGCGGCCACCGCCCCGGACGGCGGCCACCCGAGCCGTCCGGCGGTGACGGGCACGGCCCCGCGGGCGCCCTGACCCCCGCCCGGGGGCCCGGGGAGTCGGGGGTGTCGTCATGACCATCCCCGGAACCATTACCCTGGGGGGCGTGGCAGCCGTCGATCCTTCCGAAGAGCTCAAGAACCTCGATACGACCATGGGGTCGATCGAGGCCGTCCTCGACCTGGACAAGATCCGGGCCGACATCGCGGTCCTGGAGGAGGAGGCAGCCGCCCCCACCCTGTGGGACGACGTCGCGAACGCGCAGAAGGTGACCAGCCGGCTCTCCTTCCTCCAGGGCGAACTGCGCCGGGTCGAGAACCTGCGCAGCCGCATCGACGACCTGGGCGTGCTGTTCGAGCTCGCCGAGGCCGAGGACGACGCGGACACCCGCACCGAGGCCGAGGCCGAACTCGTCTCCCTCCAGAAGGCGGTCGAGGAGCTGGAGGTCCGCACCCTCCTGTCCGGCGAGTACGACGCCCGCGAGGCGCTGATCAACATCCGTGCCGAGGCCGGTGGCGTGGACGCCGCCGACTTCGCCGAGCAGCTCATGCGCATGTACCTGCGCTGGGCCGAGCGGCACGGGTACCCCACCGAGGTGTACGACACCTCGTACGCCGAAGAGGCCGGCATCAAGTCCGCGACCTTCACCGTGAAGGCGCCGTACGCCTACGGCACCCTCTCCGTCGAGCAGGGCACCCACCGCCTGGTGCGCATCTCGCCGTTCGACAACCAGGGCCGCCGGCAGACCTCCTTCGCCGGCGTCGAGGTCCTCCCGGTCGTCGAGCAGTCCGACCACGTCGACATCGACGAGGGCGAGCTGCGGGTGGACGTCTACCGCGCCTCCGGCCCCGGCGGCCAGGGCGTCAACACCACCGACTCGGCGGTGCGCATCACGCACCTCCCGACCGGCATCGTGGTCTCCTGCCAGAACGAGCGCTCGCAGATCCAGAACAAGGCGTCCGCGATGAACGTCCTCCAGGCCAAGCTGCTGGAGCGGCGCCGCCAGGAGGAGAAGGCGGCGATGGACGCGCTCAAGGACAGCGGCAGCTCCTGGGGCAACCAGATGCGCTCCTACGTGCTGCACCCGTACCAGATGGTCAAGGACGTCCGCACCGCGTACGAGGCGGGCAACCCGCAGGCCGTGCTGGACGGCGACATCGACGGCTTCATCGAGGCCGGCATCCGCTGGCGCAAGCAGCGCGAGACCAGCGCCGAGTAAGCACCCGGACACCGCCGAGTAGGCACCCGGACACCGCCGAGTAGGCACCCGGACACCGCCGAGTAGGCACCCGGACACACAGAAGGCCCCCGACCGCAGCGGTCGGGGGCCTTCGTCGTACGTCTCGTGGGTCGTCAGGCCAGTGCCTGCCGGCAGATCAGCGCCACCGCGAGCAGCCCGGCCAGCACGGCGAGCAGCATCGCGGGGGAGAGCGTGGCCAACGGCCCCTGCTGCTCCTGAAGCCGGGCCCGGTTGGCCCGGCACACCGGGCAACGCCCGTCGCTGACGCGGCCGTTGCAGTTGGCGCACACCAGATGGTCGCAGGTCATGCGATCTCCTCCTTGCTGCTTAATGCAACGCACCGGACGGGGCTTTGGTTCCATGTACTGCCCTGTACGGGGGAGCGGCCGGACCCGGCCGCTCCCTCCACTCTGCCAGGTTCCGGCGGTTCCGGCTCCCGGGCTGTGAGATGCCTCGCAATATTCGGGGCATAAACGGACATTCTCCCCCAGCTCCCACCGGCCGTCGCGGGTGGTCCCTGCGGGCCGCTCGCCGATTCGCGTATGGTCCCAGTCCGGGAGCGGCCCTCTGCGCTCCTTTCGCCCGCCCACGGACCGGGCCTCCGGGGTGGAACGACCGAGGAATGGCGCCGCCTAGGATGGCCTCCGTGATGCAGCCGTGATCAGATTCGACAACGTCTCCAAGACCTATCCCAAGCAGAACCGTCCCGCCCTGGACAACGTCTCGCTGGAGATCGAGAAGGGTGAGTTCGTCTTCCTGGTCGGCTCGTCCGGCTCGGGGAAGTCCACCTTCCTGCGCCTGTGCCTGCGCGAGGAGCGCCCCAGCACGGGTGCGGTGCACGTGCTGGGCAAGGACCTCGGCAAGCTGTCCAACTGGAAGGTGCCGCACATGCGCCGCCAGCTGGGCACCGTCTTCCAGGACTTCCGCCTGCTGCCGAACAAGACGGTCGCGCAGAACGTCGCCTTCGCCCTGGAGGTGATCGGCAAGCCCAAGAGCGCCATCAACAAGGTGGTGCCCGAGGTGCTGGAGCTGGTCGGCCTCGGCGGCAAGGAGGACCGCATGCCGGGCGAGCTGTCCGGTGGTGAGCAGCAGCGCGTGGCGATCGCCCGAGCCTTCGTGAACCGCCCGATGCTGCTCATCGCGGACGAGCCCACCGGCAACCTCGACCCGCAGAACTCGGTCGGCATCATGAAGCTGCTCGACCGCATCAACCGCACCGGCACCACGGTGCTGATGGCCACCCACGACCAGGCCATCGTCGACCAGATGCGCAAGCGCGTCATCGAGCTCGACAAGGGGCTGCTCGTCCGCGACCAGGCCCGCGGCGTCTACGGGTACCAGCACTGACCGGCCGGCACTGACCGACCAGCGCTGACCCGTAGGGCCGTCGGCCCGGACCGCCAGACCAGAGCAGAGCAGTACCGACCCTGGAGTTGTTTCCCGCATGCGTGCCCAGTTCGTCCTGTCGGAGATCGGTGTGGGTCTCCGACGCAACCTGACCATGACCATCGCGGTCGTGGTCAGCGTCGCGCTCTCCCTCGCCCTCGCCGGTTCCTCGCTCCTGGTCCGCGACCAGGTGAACTCCATGAAGGGGTACTGGTACGACAAGGTCGAGGTGAGCATCTACTTCTGCACCAAGGCGGACGCCCGCAACTCGCCCCAGTGCGACAAGGGCGCGGCGACCGACCAGCAGGTCCAGGACATCAAGGACCAGCTGGACAAGATGACCTCGGTGGTCCAGTCCTCGACCTACGAGAGCTCCGCCGAGGCGTACAAGCACTGGAAGGAGATGAACCCGGACAACCCGCTCATCTCCGTCCTGGGCCCGGACGCCATGCCGCAGTCCTGGCGGGTCAAGCTCAACGACCCGACCAAGTACGACGTGATCCAGAGCGCCTTCGCCGGTAAGCCCGGCGTCAAGTCGGTCGAGGACCAGCGGAAGATCCTGGAGAACCTGTTCGGCCTGCTCAACGGCCTCCAGACGGCGGCCTTCGTGATCATGGTGCTGATGCTCTTCGTCGCCCTGCTGCTGATCGTCAACACCGTGCGGGTGTCGGCGTACAGCCGACGGCGCGAAACCGGCATCATGCGCCTGGTCGGCGCGTCGAACTTCTACGTCCAGATGCCCTTCATCGCCGAGGCGGCCTTCTCGGCGCTGCTCGGCGCGGTGATGGCCTCCGGGCTGCTGGTCGGCGGGCACTTCTTCGTCCAGAACTGGCTGGCCGACCGGGTTCAGTTCATCCACTTCATCGGGCTCGGCTCGGTGCTCGCGGTGATACCGCTGCTGATCGTGGTGGGCATGGGCATGGCCGGCGTCGCGGCGTTCTTCACCCTGCGCAAGTACCTCAAGGTCTGATCCCGCGAGGCCCCGGCGGCCCCGGACGGCACTGCGCCGTCCGGGGCCGCGGGCGTTTCCCGGCCGACCGTTCCGACCCGTCGTGTGCGACGCGGTGTCTACACTCCGGTTCCATGCTGGAAACTCCACGCAGGACACGTCAGGTGGCCGCCCTCAGCCTGGTGTTCGGCGTCGTGCTGCTGACCGGCGCGGCCACCGGCGCCTGGGGCGATCCGAACGACCCGCCGTCGCGCTCCTCCGCCGACACCGCCCCCGCCGCCACCGGCGGGCTCCCGGCGGACCCGGCCGGCGCGGCCCTGTCCGAGCAGCAGGCCGAGCACCTGCTCGCGGCCGGCGGCGACCGCTGGGGCGCGTACTACAGCGCCCAGGAGTACGCGGAGTTCAGCCAGGGCCTGGACGGCCGGTACCCCGGCGTCGGCCTCTCGGTCGGCCGGGGCCAGGACGGCGTCACCGAGGTCTCCCAGGTCGCCCCGGGGGGCCCGGCCGCCGCGGCCGGGATCTCCCCCGGGGACCGGCTGCTGCGGGTCGGCCAGGACCAGGCCGACCACCTGCCGGTGACCGAGGTGGTCGCCCGGCTGCGCGGCCAGGGCGAGGACCGCCGGGCCGGCTCCGAGGTCACCCTGGCCGTCCGGCGCGGCGAGGGCGGGGAGCGCGAACTGCGGCTGCGGCGCGTGCTGCTGGACAGCCGGCAGGTCGCCGCGGAACAGCTGGGCAAGGGCGTGCTGCGGGTGACCGTCCGTGCCTTCACCAGCGGCGTGGCCGACCAGGTGCGCGCGGCGCTGCGCGCCCCGCACACCGGCGTGGTGCTCGATCTGCGCGGCAACTCCGGGGGGCTGGTCGACGAGGCGGCCGGCACCGCCGGGATCTTCCTGGACGGCGGCCCGGTCGGCTCGTACCTGGAGCGCGGCGAGACCCGGGAGCTGACCGCCCCGCCCGGCGGCGACCAGCGCACCCCGCTGGTGGTGCTGGTGGACGGCGGCACGATGAGCGCCGCCGAGCTGCTCGCCGGCGCCCTCCAGGACCGCGGCCGCGCCGTGGTGGTGGGCTCGCGGACCTTCGGCAAGGGCACCGTCCAGCAGCCCAGCCGGCTCGCCGACGGCGCCGTGCTGGAACTGACCGTCGGCCGCTACTACACCCCGGCGGGCCGCTCCCTGGACGGCACCGGCCTCACCCCCGACGTCCCGGCCGGTTCGGGGGAGGAGGCCGACCAGCTCGCCCAGCGGGTCCTCCCGGGGCTCGGCACCCGCGCGTAAAGCAGCTGACCGACCCGGCCCCGAAGTGCGAGAATGGCCGCGCTATGGCAAAGGAAACCGGACAGAAGCTGATCGCGCAGAACAAGAAGGCGCGACACGAGTACACCATCCTCGACACCTACGAGTGCGGTCTCGTCCTCACCGGCACCGAGGTCAAGTCGCTGCGCGAGGGGAGGGCCAACCTGGTCGACGGCTACGCCTACATCCAGAACCACGAGGCGTGGATCGACAACGTCTTCATCCCCGAGTACACCCAGGGGACGTGGACCAACCACGCGGCCCGGCGCAAGCGCAAGCTGCTGCTGCACAAGCTGGAGATCCGCAAGATCGAGACCAAGGTCCGCGACGCGGGCCACACCCTGGTCCCGCTCTCGCTGTACTTCAAGGACGGCCGGGTCAAGCTCGAACTGGCGCTCGCGGTCGGCAAGAAGCTGTACGACAAGCGCCAGACGCTGCGCGAGAAGCAGGACACCCGCGAGACGGCCCGTGCGGTGGCGGCGGCCCGGCGGCGCCAGGGTTAATCCGCTGGACCCTCGCCCGTCGCCTCGCGTACGATGGCTCAAGCACCACGGACGATCACCGTCCGAGCTGTTTCTCAACAAAACATGGGGATGATCGGTTTCGACAGGGGATGTTGAAACAGGGGAAGCGAGCCGAGGAACGCGGCAATGATCTCGTTAACCACGTGTCGCAAAAAAATAATCGCCAACTCTAAGCGCGATTCCCAGCAGTTCGCTCTCGCTGCCTAATAAGCACCGATAGCGCTTGGGTGTCAGACCGGGGGGTTCCCGACCCGGACCCTGGCATAATCTAGGGAACTCAACCGTCCGCCCGGGCTGCGAGGGCGGATGGGAAATCAAACAGCAGCTGGGCCTGTTGGCGGCTTGTCCGTGTGACCGCCAGGGCCGAGAAAATCACAGCGGACTGCGCTCGGAGAAGCCCTGAATTAACTCCACTGGACCCGGGTTCGATTCCCGGCATCTCCACCACCCCATGTTCACATCGAAGGCCGTCCACCGCCCAGCGGAGGACGGCCTTCGATTTTTGTACGTTCCGGAGCAGCGCAGCCCGGGGCCCGCGGCGTAGGATCATCCGTCCGCTCGTTTTCCGGAGCCGGATTCCGTCGCAACCACCGAGGCCATGCAGAGCAACACGGACACCACCCCCGCCGCCGACCACGAGACCGTCCGGACCCGCGAGATCGCCGGTGAACAGCAGCACCTCGACACCGTCTACCACCGGTTGGAGGAGAAGCTCGCCGAGGCCGAGTACATCCTGGAGGACGCCGCCAAGCGGGTCCAGGTCGGCACCCCCGGCGCGCTCGCCGAGCGCGACGCCCAGGTCTACCGGGCCGGCGCGCACCTCCAGCGGCTGAACAACGAGTTCGAGGACTTCCTGTT
Organism: Kitasatospora sp. NPDC056651; assembly: GCF_042792155.1. NCBI lineage: Bacteria > Bacillati > Actinomycetota > Actinomycetes > Kitasatosporales > Streptomycetaceae > Kitasatospora > Kitasatospora sp. NPDC056651. The sequence goes on from NZ_JBHTWX010000009.1 coordinate 27,259, forward strand.
CGGCCGGATCGACCTCCAGCGGGCGGACGCCCCGGAGGAGCACGGCATCCCCTCGAACACCCCGCTCGACCCGGCCGACCCGGCCGTCGCCGAGACCCTCCACATCGGCCGGCTGGGCGTGCTGGACGCCGAGTACGGCCCGCTGGTGATCGACTGGCGCGCGCCCGCGGCAGCCCCGTTCTACCGCGCCACCCCGGTCGAGCCGGGCCGGGTGATCCGCCGCCGGGTGATCCGCTCCAAGGGCCGCAAGGTGGTCGGCGTCGAGGACGACCTGCTGCGCCCCGACCTCACCCCGACCCTGGACGGCGAGGAGCTGGCCGTGGTCGGCGACGGCGCGCTGATGGCCTCGCTGGGCCGCGCCCGCAGCCACTCGATGCGCGACATCGTCTCCTCCATCCAGAAGGAGCAGGACGAGGTGATCCGCGCCGCCGCCGCGGGCGCCACCCTGGTCACCGGCGGCCCCGGCACCGGCAAGACCGCCGTCGCCCTGCACCGCGCCGCCTACCTCCTCTACCAGGACCGTCGGCGCTACGCCGGGGGCATCCTGGTGGTCTCGCCGACCCCGTTGCTCGTCTCCTACACCGAGGGCGTGCTGCCCGCGCTCGGCGAGGAGGGCCAGGTCGCCATCCGGGCCGTCGGCTCGCTGGTGGACGGCATCGAGGCGGGCACCTACGACACCCCCGAGACGGCCCGGGTCAAGGGCTCGGCCCGGATGGTGCAGCTGCTGCGCCGGGCCGCCCGCGCGGCGCTGGAGCTGGGCGCGCCGCAGGAGCTGAAGGTGGTCGCCCGCGGCGAGGTGCTGAAGCTGGACGCCGCCCGGCTGAAGGCCGTGCGCGGCAACGTGGTGGGCTCCGGCGGCACCCCGCTGAACCTGCTGCGCCCGCGCGCCCGCCGGCTGCTGCTGGACGCCCTGTGGCAGCTGGCCGTCCGCGACCTGCCCAAGCCCACCGACCACTACGGCCGCGAGCAGCGCCAGGAGGAGAAGGAGTCCTTCGACGAGTACGTCTCGGACGAGGCGTCCTTCCTGGACTTCCTGGACGCCTGGTGGCCGGCCGTGACCCCGCGCCGGGTGCTCGCCACGCTCCGGCAGCACCGGCACACCAACCGGATCGCCCGCCGCGCCGTCACCCCGGACGAGGCCCGGCTGCTGGCCGCCTCCTGGCGCCACCTGTCCGACCGGGGCGAGGGCGCGCTGTCCGCGCACGACGTCGCACTGGTGGACGAGCTCCAGGTGCTGCTCGGCGAGCCGGCCCGGCCGAAGTTCCGCGAGGTCGACGCGGTGGACCTGCTGACCGGCCTGGACGAGGTCACCACGTTCGCCGACCGCAGCTCCCGCCAGCGCGAGCGCCAGCCGGTCGAGCGCACCGAGTACGCCCACATCATCGTGGACGAGGCGCAGGACCTCACCCCGATGCAGTGGCGGATGATCGGCCGCCGGGCCCGGACGGCCACCTGGACGATCGTCGGCGACCCGGCGCAGTCCTCCTGGCCGTTCCCGCGGGAGGCCCAGGCCGCGCTGGACGAGGTGCTCTCCGGCAAGCAGCGCCGCCGCTTCACGCTGACCGTGAACTACCGCAACCCGGCCGAGATCGCCGAGGTCGCGGCGAAGGTGCTGGCGCTCGCGGCGCCGGGCACCCCCTCGCCGAGCGCGGTGCGCCACGTGGGTGTGGAGCCGCGTTTCGCGGCCGTCACCGACCCCTCGCCGGAGGCCTTCGGCAAGGCCGCCCGGGCCGAGCTGGAGCGGCTGCTGGGCGAGGTGGACGGCACCGTGGCGATCGTGGTGCCGATGGACCGCCGGGACGAGGCCGTGGGCTGGGCCGAGGGCCTGGGCGAGCGCGTGGTGGCGCTGGGCAGCCTGGAGGCGAAGGGCCTGGAGTACGACGCGACCGTGGTGGCCGACCCGACCGGCATCGCCGGCGAGTCGGAGGCCGGCCTGCGGGTGCTGTACGTGGCGCTGACCCGCGCGACCCAGCGGCTGACCGTGCTCTCCGGCCCGGACGACCTGCCGGACGCGGCCGGCGTGCCCGCGCTGCTGCACGGCTGACGGACCCTACGGAAGAAGGCCCCTCACCGGGTGGTGAGGGGCCTTCAGGCGTTTAGTACACCGACCCGCCATGCTCGCCTCGCGGCAAGTGGTCCCTCGAAGGGACGAAGGTTGGGCCCGGGGGCTTGGATCGAGCCGGTGCCTGTCCAATGTAACGCATCGGCCGGGAGAGGCAAGGAGCGAGCGGCGGGAGGCCGGCGGAGGTCGACCGGATTGTCGGGTCCGCACACTCAATGAACGTTATTTCTGGGTACCCCTTGGAAGGTGCGACGATCGAGGTCTAGCATGCGCGGGCGATGCCTTCAACAAAATGTTGAGCCTGCGGGACAGACGGAAGAAGGAAGCGTCGATGGCGACGGTGCCCAGTGTCTCCAACTCGATCACGGTACGGCTGGAGGTCCCGGCCCGGGGCAACGCCGTCAGTGCTATCACCACGGCCGTGGAGTCCTCCGGCGGGTCGGTGACCGGTCTCGACGTCACCGCCTCCGGCCTGGAGGCGCTGCGGATCGACGTCACGGTGGCGGCGTCCTCGGTCACGCACGGCGAGGAGATCGTCGAGAAGCTGCGCACGATCGACGGCGTGTCGATCGGCAAGGTCTCGGACCGCACCTTCCTGATGCACCTCGGCGGCAAGATCGAGATGTCGTCCAAGCTGCCGATCCGCAACCGTGACGACCTCAGCATGATCTACACCCCGGGTGTCGCCCGGGTCTGCATGGCGATCGCCGAGAACCCCGAGGACGCCCGCCGCCTGACCATCAAGCGCAACAGCGTCGCCGTGGTCACCGACGGCTCGGCGGTGCTGGGCCTGGGCAACATCGGCCCGGAGGCCGCGCTGCCGGTCATGGAGGGCAAGGCGGCCCTGTTCAAGCGCTTCGCCGGCATCGACGCCTGGCCGATCTGCCTGGACACCCAGGACACCGACGAGATCGTCGCCATCGTCAGGGCGATCGCCCCGGGCTTCGCCGGGATCAACCTGGAGGACATCTCCGCGCCGCGCTGCTTCGAGATCGAGGCCCGGCTGCGCGAGGCCCTGGACATCCCGGTCTTCCACGACGACCAGCACGGTACCGCGATCGTGGTGCTGGCCGCCCTCACCAACGCGCTGAAGGTGGTCGGCAAGGAGATCGGCGACATCCGCGTGGTGATGTCGGGCGCCGGCGCCGCCGGCACCGCGATCCTCAAGCTGCTGATGGCGGCCGGCGTCGAGCACGCCACCGTGGCCGACGTGCGCGGCGTGGTCCACCAGGGCCGCGAGGACCTCAACGACAGCCTGCGCTGGATCGCCGAGCACACCAACCGTTCGGGCCGCTCCGGCAGCCTCAAGGAGGCCGTGGCGGGCGCCGACGTCTTCATCGGCGTCTCGGCCCCGAACGTCCTGGACGGCGACGACCTGGCCACCATGGCGGAGGACGCGATCGTCTTCGCGCTGGCCAACCCGGACCCGGAGGTCGACCCGGCCGTCGCCCGGCAGACCGCCGCCGTGGTCGCCACCGGCCGCAGCGACTTCCCGAACCAGATCAACAACGTGCTGGTCTTCCCGGGTGTCTTCCGCGGCCTGCTGGACGCCCAGAGCCGGACCGTCAACACCGAGATGATGATCGCCGCCGCCCGGGCGCTGGCCACCACCGTGGCCGACGACGAGCTGAACGCGAACTACATCATCCCGAGCGTGTTCCACAAGGACGTCGCCAAGACGGTCGCCTCCGCGGTGCGCGAGGCGGCCCTGGCCGGCGCCCAGGAGGCCCCCGTGCCGGCCCGTCCGACCCCGGGCATCGTGGGCACCCTCGACACCTCCGCCTTCCCCACCGTCAAGCTCTGACGAGCGGATCGGGCGAGGTGTCATAGTTCGCTCAAATGTGCGAATAGCGGTCATACCCGCCCAGCTCGCCCCGAACCCTTGCGACACAAGGGCGAGGGGCGTGTTTGGGCTTGTCAGTCCTAGGGCGTACCGTAGCCCTGCACGGGGCAGGCGTGTCCGACAAGTACGGAACGTCCCCCTGGTCTTCCGGCGTGTCGTCCCGACCGCCGCCCGCGCCCGGTCCTCCGGAGCCGACGGAGCGTCACACCTCCAACGGGCGGGCGATGTTCGGGTGGCTCGGCCGGGGCCCGATTGGCTTTCTCGGGGCCGGTCGGGGCAGGATTCGTACCCAGGCGGGCGGGCGGGCCTTCGACGGCTCCGGCGCGCGGCATCGGGTAGGAATCCGGCCTGCGACCACGCATTGCCTGCATGAGCACAGTGTGCGGACCTGCGGCCCATCCGGGTGCCCCCCGGTGGGAGCACCGATGGGCCCCCGCACACCGCAAGCGAACAGACCACAGGAGTACACATGAACCGCAGTGAGCTGGTGGCCGCGCTGTCCGAGCGCGCCGAGGTGACCCGCAAGGACGCCGACGCCGTTCTGGCCGCCTTCGCCGAGATCGTCGGCGAGGTCGTCGCCAAGGGCGACGAGAAGGTCACCATCCCCGGTTTCCTGACCTTCGAGCGCACCCACCGCGCTGCCCGCACCGCCCGCAACCCGCAGACCGGCGAGCCGATCCAGATCGCCGCGGGCTACAGCGCCAAGGTGAGCGCCGGCTCGAAGCTGAAGGAAGCCGCCAAGGGCGCTGCCTGAGCCACCCCTTGAACGCCCGAGAGGCCGGGCTCCCCGTCGGGGAGCCCGGCCTCTCGCCGTCGTACCGGGGCCGTCAGGCGTCGACGAGCCGCTCGCTGGGCAGCTCGACGTGGGCGCCCAGGTCGCGCAGCTTGTCCATGAAGTTCTCGTAGCCGCGGTTGATCAGGTCGATGCCGTGCACGGTCGAGGTGCCCTCGGCCGCCAGCGCCGCGATCAGGTACGAGAAGCCGCCGCGCAGGTCCGGGATGACCAGCTCGGAGCCGATCAGCTTGGAGGGGCCGGAGACGACCGCGGAGTGCAGGAAGTTGCGGGCGCCGAAGCGGCACGGGGTGCCGCCCAGGCACTCGCGGTAGAGCTGGATGTGGGCGCCCATCTGGTTCAGCGCGCCGGTGAAGCCGAGCCGCGACTCGTACACCGTCTCGTGGATGATGGACAGCCCGGTGGCCTGGGTCAGCGCGACCACCAGCGGCTGCTGCCAGTCGGTCTGGAAGCCCGGGTGCACGTCGGTCTCCAGGGCGATCGCCTTGAGCTCGCCGCCCGGGTGCCAGAAGCGGATGCCCTCGTCGTCCACCTCGAAGGCGCCGCCGACCTTCCGGAAGGTGTTGAGGAAGGTCATCATCTCCAGCTGGCGGGCGCCGCGGACGTAGATGTCGCCCCTGGTGGCCAGCGCCGCGCAGGCCCAGGAGGCCGCCTCCAGGCGGTCCGGCAGCGCGCGGTGGGTGTAGCCGTTCAGCTCGTCCACACCGGTGATCAGGATGGTGCGGTCGGTGCCCAGGGTGATGATCGCGCCCATCTTCTGCAGCACGCAGATCAGGTCGACGATCTCCGGCTCGATGGCCGCGTTGCGCAGCTCGGTGACGCCCTCGGCGAGGACGGCGGTGAGCAGCACCTGCTCGGTCGCGCCGACCGACGGGTAGGGCAGCTCGATCTTGGTGCCGCGCAGCCGCTGCGCGGCGACCAGGTAGGTGCCCTGCGGGTGCTTCTCGATGGACGCGCCGAACTGGCGCAGCACCTCGAAGTGGAAGTCGACCGGACGGCCGCCGATGTCGCAGCCGCCCAGGCCCGGGATGAAGGCGTGGCCGAGGCGGTGCAGCAGCGGGCCGCAGAACAGGATCGGGATCCGCGAGGAGCCGGCGTGGGCGTCGATGTCGGCGACGTTGGCGCTCTCGACGTGCGAGGGGTCGAGGATCAGCTCTCCGTCCTCGTCGCCGGTGCGCACGGTCACGCCGTGCAGCTGGAGCAGGCCGCGGACCACCTTGACGTCGCGGATGTCCGGGACGTTGCGCAGTCTGCTGGGGCCCTGGCCGAGGAGGGCGGCGACCATGGCCTTGGGCACCAGGTTCTTCGCGCCGCGGACGCGGATCTCGCCTTCGAGCGGGTTTCCGCCGTGAACCAGCAGGACGTCGTCGGTCATCGTTCTCGCAATCCGGGGTGCCAGAGGAGTCGGGGGGAATGGCTCCGGGAGAGAGCCGGTGGTGGACCGGTCGTAAACGGGCGCGTTCGGGCCCCCGGCGAAACCGAGTCGGCACCGTAAAGGGCGTCCACCAGACGTAGATGGTAGTAGGCGCGCCGCCGGTTCCCGTGAGCCTCTCCCGTGATGGTGCTCTCTCCGGGCCCTCGGGCGCCCGTCGGTGCGGCCGTACGGGTGTTCGTGCGGCGTGGAGGTTTCCGGGTGTTGCGGTGTCCGGGCGGTGCCGTTCTGCGGGATCATGTGGGCATGACGGCGGCCCATTCGCACGGAGGCCGGTCCCACACCGGCCGTCTGATCGTCGCGACGCCCCTGCTCACCGACCCGAACTTCGCGCGGGCGGTGGTGCTGCTCCTCGACCACGACGTCGAGGGGGCGCTCGGCGTAGTCCTCAACCGGCCGACGCCGGTCGAGGTGGGCAGTGTGCTGGACGGCTGGAACAGACTCGTCGGACAGCCGGCGGTGGTGTTCCAGGGCGGCCCGGTGGCGCTGGACTCCGCCCTCGGCCTCGCCGTGGCGCCGGGGGAGCCGGGCACCGGCGAGCCGCTCGGCTGGCGCCGGGTGCACGGCGCGATCGGCCTGGTCGACCTGGAGGCGCCGCCCGAGGTGCTGGCCGGCGAGCTGGGCAGCCTGCGGATCTTCGCCGGGTACGCCGGCTGGTCGCCGGGGCAGCTGGAGACGGAGCTGGAGAGCGGCGCCTGGTACCTGGTGGACTGCGAGCCGGGGGACGTCTCCAGCCCCGAGCCGGAGCGGCTGTGGCGCTCGGTGCTGCGCCGCCAGCGCGGCCCGCTCGCCCTGCTGGCGACCTATCCGGACGACCCGACGATGAACTGAGCCACCGGCCCGGCGGCGCGACACTGGCCGGGTTTCCGGGGGCGCCCATAGACTTGGCACCCATGAGCACTCTTGAGCCCGAGCGCGGCCTCGGCACCGGCACCCTGGTCGAGCCCGTCCCGCAGGTGTCCCACGGGGACGGCGACCACGAGCGCTTCGCGCACTACGTCCAGAAGGACAAGATCATGGAGAGCGCGCTCTCCGGGTCTCCCGTGGTCGCGCTCTGCGGCAAGGTGTGGGTGCCCGGGCGCGACCCGAAGAAGTACCCGGTCTGCCCGATGTGCAAGGAGATCTACGACGGCATCGGCAAGCCGCAGGGCGGGGACGGCGAGAACAAGTAGTGCCGCCTTGCAACGCCGTTTTGCATAGCACCGCGTTTCGAGGGTGGTCTATGCCAATCGTTCAGGGCGTGGGCAGGATGTCGGAATGGACCTCATTCCCGCACCTTCGAGTGCCGTCCGCCGCCCGGACGAGGACTGCCCGCTCGACGCCGCCACCACGCTGACCGCATCCCCCGCGCTGGCCGACGCCGAGCGCTGGCTGCGGTCCACCCTGTCCTCGGCCACCGGGCTGCCGCTCGGCCCCGGCCGGCCGGGCGGCGGCATCGAGCTGGTCCAGGACGGGACGCTGGCCGCCGAGGCGTACCGGATCACGGTGCGCCCCGGCCACGCCCTGATCGCCGCGGGCGGCCCGGCCGGGGCGCTGTGGGGCGCGCAGACCCTGCGCCAGCTGCTCGGGCCGGACGCCTACCGGCGCTCGCCGCTGCGCCACGACGGCTGGGTGCTGCCCGGCGTCGACATCGAGGACGCCCCCCGGTTCGGCTGGCGCGGCGCGCTGCTCGACGTGGCCCGGCACTTCCTGCCCAAGTCGGACGTGCTGCGCTTCGTCGACCTGCTGGCCGCGCACAAGCTCAACGTGCTGCACCTGCACCTGACCGACGACCAGGGCTGGCGGGTGGAGATCAAGCGCTACCCGCGGCTGACCGAGCGCGGCTCCTGGCGGGACCGCTCGATGGTCGGCTACCGGGCCGGGCAGCGCCGCGACGACCGCCCGCACGGCGGGTACTACACCCAGGAGGACCTGCGCGAGATCGTCGCCTACGCGGCCGCGCGCGGGGTCACCGTCGTCCCGGAGATCGACCTGCCCGGCCACACCCAGGCCGCCGTCGCCGCCTACCCCGAGCTGGGCAACACCGACGTGGTGGACACCTCCGCGCTCGGGGTCTGGACCGACTGGGGGGTGAGCCACAACGTGCTCAACGCCTCCGAGGAGACCCTGCGCTTCTTCGAGGGCGTGCTGGAGGAGGTCCTGGAACTCTTCCCGTCCGAGTTCGTCCACCTCGGCGGAGACGAGTGCCCCAAGGAGCAGTGGAAGGACAGCGCCGCCGCCCAGGCCCGGATCCGCGAGCTGGGCCTGGCCAACGAGGACGAGCTGCAGAGCCACCTCATCCGGCACTTCGACCGCTGGCTGGCCGAGCGCGGCCGCCGGCTGATCGGCTGGGACGAGATCCTGGAGGGCGGCCTGGCGCCGGGTGCCGCGGTCTCCTCCTGGCGCGGCTTCGGCGGCGGGATCGCCGCCGCGAAGGCCGGGCACGACGTGGTGATGTGCCCCGAGCAGCACGTCTACTTCGACCACCGGCAGGCGGACGGCCCGGACGAGCCGATCCCGGTCGGCTTCGTGCGCACCCTGGAGGACGTCTACCGGTTCGAGCCGGTCCCGAAGCAGCTGGACGAGGCCGCCGCCCGGCACGTGATCGGCACCCAGGCGAACCTGTGGAGCGAGTTCATGGACAGCGCCCGGGACATCGACTACCGGGCCTTCCCCCGGCTGGTCGCCTTCGCCGAGGTCGCCTGGTCCGAGCTGCCCGCCGAGCCGGCCGAGCGGGACTTCGCCGGCTTCGAGCGGCGGCTGACGACGCACCTGAGGGCGCTGGACGCGCTCGGCGTCGAGTACCGCCCGGCCGACGGTCCGCACCCGTGGCAGCGCCGGCCCGGGGTGCTCGGCCGCCCGATCGAGGGGGCGCCGCCGGTCCGCTGACCGGTGTGTTGGTCGTACTCACCGGGAACTTCTGAGCGGTCATCCGACGTCAAGAACTGATGAACATCTGCCCTGGCCCGGAGCGGGCCGGGGCGGATACCGCCCGGTATCGGTCCCAATCGGGCAGTCCCGTTCACCGGTCCCGAAATGATCATCGAGCATTGTGTGCCAGAGTTGCCCAACCCGGCCCGATCGCCCGTACCCTACGGGCCAGGCCGGGCTGCTGACGCAGGACAGTACGGCCGAAGGCCGTGCGGGCGGCAGGCGATCGATGAGCAAGTGGAGCACGGTGGGACCCAGGTGAACCGGACGATCATGCTGCCGGCCTCCCTCGACGAGGCCGTCGACGCGCTGGCCGCCGCCCCGGCCGCGGTACCGGTGGCCGGAGCCACCGACCTGATGGAAGCCGTCAACGCCGGACGGCTGCGCCCCGCCGCCCTGGTCGGCCTCGGCCGGATCACCGAACTGCGCGGCTGGCGCTACGAGGACGGCGGCACCGCCGTGCTCGGCGCCGGACTCACCCACGCCCGGATGGACAGACCCGACTTCGCCGCGCTCATCCCCGCCCTCGCCGACGCCGCCCGGACCGCCGGCCCGCCGCAGGTCCGCAACGTCGGCACCCTCGGCGGAAACATCGTCACCGCCGCGCCGGCCGGCGACACCCTCCCGGTGCTCACCGCGCTGGAGGCCGCCGTCACCCTCACGAGGGCCGGGGGCAGCCGCGAGGTGCCGGTCGGTCACCTGCTCACCGGACTCGACCCGGTGCGCCCCGGCGAGCTGCTCACCTGGGTGCGCGTCCCGCTGCTGCACGCCCCGCAGGTCTTCCTCAAGGCCACCGGCCGCAGCGGCCCGGCCCGCGCCACCGCCTCCGTCGCCCTCGTCCTCGACCCGGCCCGGCGCTCGGTGCGCTGCGCCGTCGGTGCCGTCGCGCCGGTGCCGCTGCGCCCGCTGGAGGCCGAGGCCTGGGTGGCCGGCTGCATCGACTGGGACGGCAGCCGGGAGATCGACCCGGTCGCGGCCGCCGCCTTCGGCGAGTACGTGGCCACCGCCTGCGTCCCCGACAACTACGGCGCCGAGGGCGCCTGGGAAGCCGTGACCGAGGGGCCGACCGCGGCCGCCGTCCGGTTGCGGCGTACCGTATCGGTGCTGGCCCGACGGGCGCTGGGAAGGGTGCTGAAGTGACCACAGACCCCATCGAGACCCTCGACGCCGACCCGCTCGGCCTCTCCCCGCAGGTCAGCCGCGAGCTGCGCCCGTGCGCCTCGTACACGCTGCGGGTCAACGGTTTCGAACGGCCCGTCACCGACGCCTGGATCGGCGAGAGCCTGCTCTACGTGCTGCGCGAGCGGCTCGGCCTGGCCGGCGCCAAGGACGGCTGCGAGCAGGGCGAGTGCGGGGCCTGCTCGGTGCAGGTGGACGGCCAGCTGGTGGCCGGCTGCCTGGTGCCCGCCGCGCTGGCCGCCGACAGCGAGATCAACACCGTCGAGGGCCTGTCGGCCGCCGGCGGCGCGAGCGACGTCCAGCAGGCGCTGGCCGCCTCCGGTGCCGTCCAGTGCGGCTACTGCACCCCCGGCATGGCGATGGCGGTGCACGACCTGCTCCAGCGCAACCACCGGCCCACCGAGGTCGAGGCCCGCCAGGCGCTCTGCGGCAACCTCTGCCGGTGCACCGGCTACCGGGGCGTGCTGGCCGCCGTCCAGAGCGTCGCGGACGCCCGCGCGCTGGAGGCCGAGGAGGCGGAGGAGGCCGCTGCCGCGCAGGCTGCCGCCGAGGCCGCCGCCCCGGCGCAGGCCCAGCCGCTCGCGGAGCCGCCGGCGGTCGAGGTGCCGCTCGCCGAGGTGCCCGCCGAGCCCGGGCAGGCCGTCGAGCCGCCGGTCTACGCCGACACCGGGGACTGGATCGAGCACGTGCCGCAGCAGCACGCCGTCCAGCACGCCCTCCAGCAACCAGTCCAGCAGCCCGCCGCCGGGCCCCAGGGCGTCGGTCCCGCGGCGGCCGGGCCGCCCTACGGCGACCCCCACGGCGGCTACGACTCCGGCGTGTACGACACCACCGTGCTGGCCCCGATCCGGGACGCGATCCCCGCCCAGGCCGTCGACGACCAGGTGTACTACCCGCCGCAGGGCTACCCCGAGCAGCCGTACCAGGCCACCCCCGCGCACGGCACCTACCTGCCCTACCCGGACGGCCACCAGCAGCAGAACGGCTACGACACCGGGTACGACGCCCCGGTCTACCAGGCCACCCCCGCGCACGGCACCCCGGTCTACCAGGCCACCCCCGCGCACGGCACCCCGCTGCCCGAGGCGGCCTTCGACGGCACGCCCCCGCACGGCACCCCGTACGCCGCCCCGCACCCGCACGGTGCCCCGGCCGAGGGCGGCGCCCCGGCCGGCGTCCCGTACGGGGCCACCCCCGCCCACGGCATCCGGCTCCCCGAGGACGACCACGCATCATGACGTCGCCTACCGACATCGGCGCAGCACTCCAGCAGGACGGCGGCGAGGGCGACGCGCCGGAGCCGACCGGCCTGGGCAGCTCCCCGCTGCGCGGCGACGCGCTGCCCAAGGCGCTCGGCATCTACCCGTACGCGGCCGACCTCTGGGCCGAGGGGCTGCTGTGGGGCGCGGTGCTGCGCTCGCCGCACCCGCACGCCCGGATCCGCGGCATCGACACCTCGGCCGCGCTGGCGCTGCCCGGCGTGCACGCCGTGGTCACCGCCGCCGACCTGCCGCCCGGCCCGGACGGCGCCCCCGACGGCGCCCCGGCCGGACCGATCGTCGCCGACCGGCCGGTGCTGGCCGCCGGCGTGGTGCGCCACCACGGCGAGCCGATCGCGGCGGTGGCCGCCGACCACCCGGACACCGCCCGGCTGGCGGTCGGTCTGATCTCGGTCGACTACGAGCCGCTGGAGGCCGTCACCGACCCCGAGCAGGCCTTCACCGCGCCGCCGCTGCACCCGGACGGCAACCTGTTCCGCCACCTGCCGCTGCGCACCGGGGACCCGGACGCGGTCGGCGAGATCGTCGTCGAGGGCCTCTACCAGGTCGGCCGGCAGGACCCGGCCCCGCTGGGCGCCGAGGCCGGGCTGGCCGTGCCGCGCCCGGACGGCGGCGTCGAACTGCACCTGTCCTCCACCGACCCGCACGGCGACCGCGACCGCACCGCCGCCTGCCTCGGCCTGGAGCCGGACCGGGTCCGGCTGGTGGCCACCGGCGTGCCGGGCGCCACCACCGACCGCGAGGACATCTCCTTCCAGGTCACCCTGGCGCTGCTGGCACTGCGCACCGGCCGCCCGGTGAAGATGACCCTCACCCGCGAGGAGTCCTTCCACACCCACACCTCGCGCCACCCCGCGCTGCTGCGCTACCGCCACCACTCCGACGCCGAGGGCACCCTGGTGAAGGTCGAGGCGCAGATCCTGCTGGACGGCGGCGCCTACGCGGACGTCTCCGCCGAGGCGCTGGCCGCCGCGACGGCCTTCTCGGCCGGCCCGTACGTCTGCCCGAACGTCTTCGTGGACGCGTGGGCGGTGCGCACCAACAACCCGCCGGCCGGCCGGATGCGCGGCGAGGGCGCGCTGCAGGCCTGCTTCGCGTACGAGTCGCAGCTCGACCAGCTGGCCGCCCGGATCGGCGTGGACCCGGTGGAGATCCGCCGCCGCAACGCGATGTCGACCGGCGATCCGCTGCCCACCGGACAGGCCGTCACCTGCCCGGCGCCGGTGCGCGCCCTGCTGGACGCGGTCGCCGCCGAGCCGCTGCCGGCCCTGCCGGTGGACGACCCGGACGCCGAGTGGCTGCTGCCCGGCGGGCCCGGCGGCGCGGGCGACCCAGCGGCGGTGCGGCGCGGCATCGGCTACGCCGTCGGCATGGTGCACATGCTGGGCGCCGAGGGCGAGGACGAGGTCTCCACCGCGACGGTGCGGGTCAGCGGGGACCACGCCACGGTCATCTGCGCGGCGGTCGACGCCGGGCAGGGCTTCGCCACGCTGGCCCGGCAGATCGTGCAGACCGTGCTGGGCGTCAGCGAGGTCTACATCGCGCCGGCCGACAGCGACCAGTCGATCGCCGGGCCGTCCGCCCGGGGCCGGCACACCTGGGTCTCCGGCGGGGCCGTCGAGCGGGCCGCGCTGATGGTCCGCCACCAGCTGCTGCAGCCGATCGCGGCGAACTTCGGGATGTCGGTGGAGCTGCTCCAGATCTCCGACGGAAAGATCACCTCGTACGACGGGGTGCTCGGCATGCCGGTCGCCGAGGCGCTGGAGGGCAAGGAGCTGTGGGCCACCGCGCAGTGCCGCCCGCACCCCACCGAGCCGCTGGACGAGTCCGGCCAGGGCGACGCCTTCGTCTCCATCTCGTTCTGCGCGATGCGCGCGGTGGTGGACGTGGACATCGAGCTGGGCGCGGTGCGGGTGGTCGAGATGACGGTCGCCCAGGACGTCGGCCGGGCGCTGAACCCGCGGCAGATCGAGGACCGGATCGAGGCCGGGGTGGCCCAGGGCGTGGGCCTGGCGCTGCTGGAGGACCTGCGCACCGAGGGCGGGGTGCTGCGCAACCCCTCGCTCACCGGCTACCGGCTGCCGACCTCGCTGGACACCCCGGAGGTGCGGATCGCCGCGCTGCTGGAGGAGCGCGACGTGGTGGCCCCGTTCGGCGCGAAGGCGGTCGGCGCCGTGCCCGCGGTGGTCGCCCCGGCGGCCGTCGCCGCGGCCGTGCGCGCCGCCACCGGGCTGCCGGTGGGCCGGCTGCCGATCCGGGCGGAGGATGCCGTCACGGCCTGACCGGGCCTTCCGGAAAACGACGGAAAGGAATTGCCGGCCGACTTTTCCGGGTCGGCCGGCAATTCCTTTTCCCATCGAGGCCATGGCGGGAATCGAACCCGCGTGTACCGCTTTGCAGACGGTTCCCTCAACCACTCGGGCACACGGCCAGTGAATTCATGGTGGCCGATCCCCGGGGGCGGGGTCAATGCCGTTGTGTAAATTCTGTGTGGCAATGTGTGCTACCGTCGGCAGTAGGTGGCTCCATTTCCGCCACTCCGGACGAGCGCGTCGTACCCGGTGACGACAAGACGGCGCAGTTCAGCGGCAATCCGGCCGCTGTGGACTGCGGAGGTACCACCGTCATGGCCTGGCTCGTTCTGATCGTCTCGGGTCTTCTGGAGACCGTCTGGGCGGTCGCCCTGGAATCGTCCAAGGGCTTCACCCGTCTCGTTCCCAGCCTCGTCTTCGGCGTCGCACTGCTGTTCAGCATGGGCGGTCTGGCGTACGCGATGCGCACCATTCCGATCGGCACCGGCTATGCCGTCTGGGTCGGCATCGGCGCGGTCGGCACCGCGGTCTACGGCATGGTGGCCCTGGGGGACGCGGCGACCGCGGCCCGGATCGCCTGCCTGCTGCTGATCGTCTCCGGCGTGGTGGGCCTCAAGGTGCTGCACTGACACCAGGGGCGCCGCGGGACGGGTGCCGATCGTGTCGAGGGGCGCGCCCGTCCTAGGCCCTTCGACCGAGTCGTCCACCGACCGGGGTCAGGAGTCAACGGCGCGGACGGCTCTTACGATGTTCCGTATGACCACTGCCTCCCCCACCTCGGTCGACCCCGTGCCGATACCCCTCGACGACGACCCCGGCGGCGGGGTGCTCGGCGGCCGATTCCGCGCGCTGACCCTGGGGATCGTCTCGGTGGTCCTGGTGATCGCCTTCGAGGCGACGGCCGTCAACACCGCGATGCCCACGGCGGCCCGCGAACTGCACGGCGTCCCGCTGTACGCCTTCGCCTTCTCCGGCTACTTCACCAGCACGCTGTTCGCCCTGGTCGTCTCCGGCCAGTGGTGCGACCGGCGCGGCCCGATGCAGCCGCTGTTCACCGGCATCGCGGTGTTCGGCGTCGGCCTGGTGGTGGCCGGGACGGCTCCCGGGATGTGGGTGTTCGTGGGCGGCCGGTCGATCCAGGGCCTGGGCGGCGGACTGGTGATCGTCGCGCTGTACGTGGTGGTCGGCCGGGCCTATCCGGAGCGGCTGCGGCCGGCCGTGTTCGCCGCCTTCTCCTCGGCCTGGGTGCTGCCCTCGATCGTCGGCCCGCTGGTCGCCGGGGCCGTCACCCAGCACCTCGGCTGGCGCTGGGTGTTCCTGGCCGTGCCGGCGCTGATCCTGCTGCCGCTGGCCGTGATGGGCCCGGCGCTGGCCCGCTCGGAGCGCGAGCACCCGGTGGCCAAGGTCGGGCGGTTCGACGGCCGCCGCACCCGGCTGGCCGCGATGGCGGCGGCCGGCGCCGGACTGGTCCAGTACGCGGGCCAGCGCCTCGACCTGATCGGGCTGGTCCCCGGGGCGGCCGGGGTGGCGCTGCTGGTGCCGGCCGTCCTCGGGCTGCTGCCCGCCGGGACGCTGCGCGCGGCGCGCGGACTGCCGGCGGTGATCCTGCTGCGCGGCGTGGCGGCGGGGGCGTTCTTCTCCGCCGAGGTGTTCATCCCGCTGATGATGACCAGCCAGCGCGGCCTCTCGCCGACGCTGGCCGGGCTCACCCTGACCAGCGGCGGCCTCACCTGGGCGCTGGGCTCCTGGCTCCAGGGACGGCCGGGGGCCGAGCGCTACCGGGTGCCGATGATCCGTGGCGGCTTCGTGCTGACCGCGGTCGCGGTCGGCGGCGCCGCGCTGGTGCTCGTCCCGGCGGTGCCGGCCTGGGTGGCCGCGGTGGCCTGGGGCATCGGCGGCCTCGGGATGGGGCTGACCATCGCGAGCGTCAGCGTGCTGATGATGAAGCTCTCCGGGCCGGAGGACGCCGGCGCCAACTCGGCCGCGCTCCAGCTGAGCGACGCGCTGGGCAACGTGCTGCTCACCGGGCTGGCCGGGGTGCTGTTCGCGGCGCTCGGCGGCGGCTCGGTGGCGGCCCTCCACGACACGGCGGAAGGCGCCGGGTCGCCCGGCGCCTTCGCGGTGGTGTTCCTGACCAGCATCGGGGTGACCCTGGTCGGGGCGCTGTTCTCCGGCCGGGTCCGCGCCCGGGCCTGACGGTCAGCCGGCGGCGGGGGCTCCGGCCCCCGCCGGGACGCCGAGGAACGACTCCCAGCCGCCCTCCGGGGCCTGGCCCGGGCCGAGGCCCTGGAGCTTGCGCAGCACCGCCGGGTCCTGGGCGTCCAGCCAGTCGACCAGCTGCCGGAAGGAGACCAGCCGGACCTCCGGCTTGCCCGCGATGGTCCGCAGGACGTCCTCGACGGCGTTCATGTAGATGCCGCCGTTCCACTCCTCGAAGTGGTTGCCGATGACGTACGGCGCCCGGTTGCCGTTGTAGGTGCGGTCGAAGCCCATCAGGTAGGAGTCCCGCGCCTGGGTCTGGAAGCCCGGGTAGAGCGCCGGGTCGGCCTTGGTGTTGGGGCCGCACTGGTTGTACATGATGTTGTAGTCCATCGAGAGCACCTGGAAGGTGTGCCCGGGGAACGGGATGGACTGCAGCGGGAGGTCCCACAGCGCGCCGCCCTGGATCTTCTGCGGCCACACCTGGGTGCCGTTGCCGCTGCTGTCGTAGCGCCAGCCGCGCCTGACCGCGGTGGGCAGCAGGTTGCGCTGGCCCTCCAGGCAGGGGGTGCGGCTGCCGATCAGCTCCTTGCGGTAGTCGAAGGGCAGCGCCGGCAGGTCGGTGAAGCCGGTGTTGGTGCGCCAGTTCGTCACGAAGTCCATCGCCTGCTGGATCTCGCTGTCCCACTCCTCCGGGGACCACCTGGAGACGCCGGTGGAACCGCAGAAGTGGCCGTTGAAGTGGGTCCCGATCTCGTGGCCCTCCAGCCAGGCCGCGTGCACGTTCTCCAGGGTGTCGTGGATGTGCTGGTCGCTCAGGTACCCGATGTCGGAGGCGCCGGCCTTGTGCTGCGGCGGGCGGTAGAGGTCCTTCTTGGACTCGGGCAGCAGGTAGAGGCCGCTGAGGAAGAAGGTCATCTTCGCGTCGTGCTCCTGGGCCAGCCGGCGGAAGCGGGCGAACAGGCCGTTGTCGAGCTCGCCGGCGCCGTCCCAGGAGAAGACCACGAACTGCGGCGGGCGCTGGCCGGGCCGCAGCCGCTCGGGGACCGGCTGGTTCGGCTGGGAGCCGGTGTCCGAGGTGGAGCCGTCACCGATCAGGACGGCCTCCGGCTTGGGGACCGGGGGCGCCGGGGTGGGGGTGCCGTCCTGCCCGTCGGCCACGCCGGTGGGCGGCACGGCGGCGGCGCCGGTCGCCCGCTGCCCGTCGGTGGCGTGGTTGCTGCCGCAGCCGGCCGCCAGGGTGGCGGCGGTGGCGGCGCCGGCCGCCAGCAGGGTGCGGCGGGAGAGGGCGTCCATGGTCACTCCGTTCGTGGGGCGGCGTGCGGCGGGTGGTGTGCGGCGTGCGGCGTGCGGGACGGTGACGTCCGGTCGGGCGCGTGGGTGGCGGCGTCCGCGACCGGGTCAGCATGGCACGGGGGAGGGGACCGCAGGAGAGGCGCAGCGCGCGCCGGAGGCGATCCCCCCGAACGACGCAACCGACGGCCCGACCGGCGGCCCGACCGACGACGCGACCGACGACGTGGCCCGCGACTCGGGCGAACGACCTCGCCGCAGGACGCAACCGAACGGGCCCGCCGGACCGTCGAATAGCTCAGGTCGGGCATGGTCCCCCCGCGGTCCTCCGCAGGGACCGGCCGTCGCACTCCGCGACCGGACGCGCACGCGGTGGGGGGAAAACGCCGTCGACCCTGCCGATCGGGGGGTGCCGATACGACCGTCGTATGGACGTGCCTTACAGTCCGATCCGGTTGAATTGTTCCCAGGAAACTCCCAGAAAGCGGGATTCCATCGGCAGAGGGGAGCGCCCGTGGGCGTCCAGCAGAGCAGGAGCCCCTGGCCGGGCACCCTGGCGGCGGGGGCCGCGCTGGTGCTCGGCGCCTGGCTGTTGCGCGGCGGTCCGTCGGTGCTGCCGCCCGCCCCGGACGCCGGCCAGGCCCAGGCCGGAATCACCCCGGTCTCGGTCGTCCCGCCGCTGGGCCCGTCCGCGCCGACCCGGATCCGCATCCCGGCGGTCCGGCTGGACGCCCCGGTCACCGCGCTCGGACTGGACCCCGACGGCCGGCTCCAGACACCGCCCGAGGCGGACCGGAACCTGGCGGGCTGGTACCGCGGCGGGGCCAGCCCCGGCCAGCGCGGCACCGCGATCCTGGCCGGACACGTCGACAACAAGGCCGGCCCCGCGGTCTTCTACCACCTGGGCGCGCTCCACCGCGGGGACCGGATCGAGATCGCCCGGGCGGACGGCGCCACCGCCGTCTACCAGCTGTACGCCATCGAAGTGCACGACCGAAAGGACTTCCCGGACGACCGGGTCTACCGTCAGGCCGCCGACGCGCAGCTGCGGGTGATCACCTGTGGCGGCGCCTACAGCGAGGAACACGGTTACGAGGGCAACGTCGTCGCCTACGGATTCCTGGCCGACACCACCCCTCCGGGCACAGCCGCATGACCACGTTGACCCTTGCCTCCCGCTGGAACCCGATCGACTGGCCGCTCACCGAGGGCCTCATCCCGCACGCCGTGCTGGCGGCCGGCTGGGTGGCGCTGTTCGCGCTCGCCGTCGGCCGCGGCCGGAGCTGGTGGCGGCTGCGGCTGCCCGCCGCGCTGCTCACCGCGGCCGTGCTCAGCCTGCTCCTGGACGTCGCGGTCGACGGCTGGTGGCACCCCTTCCCGGAGGGCACGCCCGGGTACGTCACCCGGTGGATAGCCGTCGCCCTGCTCGGGTTCTGCCTGGCCGGCTACCGGATGCGCCGGCTCGCCTGGCGGCGGCGGGCGATCGCGCTCGGCCTGAGTTCCCTGGTGCTGCTGATGGCCGCCTCCGAGGTCAACATCGGCTTCGGTCAGTTCCCGAGCGGGCGCGTGATGCTGGCGCCGTGGCTGACCAGGACCGACGGGCTGGTCGCCACCAGGGTCGGCCAGACCGTGTCCGCCCCGCCCGGCAAGGTGCTGGAGGAGGTCTGGAAGCCCCCGGCGGACCTGCCCGAGAAGGGCACCGTCTCGGTGGTGCCGATCCCCGGCACCAAGTCGGGCTTCCGGGCCCGCGACGCGTACGTCTACCTCCCGCCCGCCTACCAGGCCACCCCGCGGCCGCTCCTCCCGGTGGTCGTGATGATCTCCGGTCAGCCCGGCATCCCGGGGGACTGGGTGCTCTCCGCGCAGATCAACGAGGCGCTGGACGACTACGCCGCGGACCACGGCGGCCTCGCGCCGATCGTGGTGATGCCCGATCAGCTCGGCTCCACCTGGGCCAACACGCTCTGCCTCGACTCGAAGATCGCCAAGACCCAGACCTACCTGGCGGTGGACGTCCCCAACTGGATCCACCAGAATCTCCAGACCGCGACCGGCCGGGGCGCCTGGGGCATCGGCGGCGCCTCGATGGGCGGCACCTGCGCGCTCCAGCTCGGCGTCAACGCGCCCGACGTGTACGGCACCGTGCTCGACATGTCCGGGCAGGACGAACCGACCCTGGGCAGCCGGGAACAGACCGTCAAGGCCGCGTTCGGTGGTGACGAGAAGAAGTTCGACGCGGTCGATCCGCTTCAGGTGATGGCCCGCAGGAAGTTCCCGGACACCAACGTCGCGTTGGTCGTCGGCGAGACCGACGAGGAGTTCAGACCGCAGATGGAGAAGGTCTACCAGGCCGTGCAGGCGGCCGGGATGAAGTCCAAGTTCGAGCTGATGCCGGGCGGCCACGGCTGGGTCGTCTTCCGCCCCGGCATCGCCCAGCAGATCCCGTGGCTCGCCCAGCAGACCGGGCTCGCCCGGTGACCGGGGCGGGGACCGCGATGGTCACCGTCGGCGAGCAGCGCGGGGCCGGGCCGGAGGCGGAGCGGGCGACCGAGCGCGGCACCGACCGCGCCCCGGTCACCCGGACGCCGGAGCCGCGCCCGCAGCGGGTGCGGCGGGCCGCCCGGGCGCTCGGCTCCCGGCTGCGCTCGGCACCGCTGACGCTCGCCCTGCTGGCCGGCCTCTGGCTGCTCGGCGCGGCCACCGGCAGCCTGCGCCACGGCCCGCCCGGGCGGCTGCTGGACCGGGCCGGGACCGGCCTGCCCACGCTGGCGGAGGGCCACTGGTGGACGCCGGTCAGCTCGCTGTTCTGGTGCTCGGGCACCGGCTCGTACGTGTTCACCAGCCTGCTGCTGCTCCTGGTCGGCCCGGCCGCCGAGCACCGGCTCGGGCGGCCGCGCACCCTCGCGGTGCTGGTCGGCGGGCAGGTCGTCGGCACCCTGCTGGGCACCGCGCTGGTCGCGGCCGGCTCCTCGGCGGGGGAGCAGTGGACCGCCTCGGTGGCCGACCAGGTCTCGGTCGGCCCCGCCGTCGGCGCCTTCGCGCTGGCCGGGGTGCTCGGGTACCGGCTGACCGTGCTCTGGCGGCGCCGGCTGCACCTGCTGGTGCTGCTCGTCCCGCTGGTGATGACGCTGTACGTGGGCCACCTGCAGAGCGTCCAGCGGTGCGCCGGCGCGCTGGCCGGGCTCGCCCTGGGCGCGCTGGTCAGCCGGGGCCGTCCGCACCTGCGCAGCCACCGCTCCTCGCACTCCGAGACCCGGGTGCTGGTGGCGCTCTGCCTGGTCGCCGCCGCCTTCGGGCCGCTGATCGCCTCGCTGTACGACAACGCCAGCGGGCCGTTCAACACCTTCTCCGAGCTGTACCTCTCGCACCGGCTCAGCCCGGAGGAGGTGGCCGACTTCTGCGCGGTGTCGGCGCACGACTGCGCCCGCGCGCACGCCGTCGTCCGGATCTTCGACACCCCCGGCCGGATGATGGCCGCGCTGTTCCCGGCGCTGCTGCTGGTGCTCGCCGAGGGGCTGCGTCGGGGGCTGCGGTTCGCCTGGCTGGTCACGATGGCCACCGAACTGCTCTGGGCGGCGCTGCTGTGCTGGCTGTACCTGGACGCCGGGCCG
Organism: Kitasatospora sp. NPDC056651; assembly: GCF_042792155.1. Lineage (NCBI taxonomy): Bacteria > Bacillati > Actinomycetota > Actinomycetes > Kitasatosporales > Streptomycetaceae > Kitasatospora > Kitasatospora sp. NPDC056651. Next base: position 48,173 of record NZ_JBHTWX010000009.1, read on the forward strand.
GTCAGCCGGGACGTGGTGCAGTACTTCGTCGAGGCGCTGCTGCTGCCGCTGCTGACCACCGGTCTGCTGGTGGCCACCCGCAACCGGTTCCGGCTGCGGCTGTCCGGCCGCTCGGTGCGCCGGCTGGCCCTGGTGCCGGGCGGCGCGGCGCTCGCCTCGGCGGCCGCGTACGTGGGGCTCGGGCGGCTGGTGGCCGGGGAGTTCGAGCCGGGGGCGACCGCCCGCGGGCTGGTCGCCGGGCTGCCGGCCCAGTTCCTGCCGCCCGCCTACAACGATCTGCTGCCGGACTACCCGATCGCGGTCGGGCCGGTGGCGCGCCTCCTGGAGACGTACTGCGGGCTGGCGTTCTGGGTGACCGCGCTGGCCGTGCTGCTGTCGGTCTTCCGCCGTCCGGTGCTGCAGACCGACGCGGCCGCGGCCCGGCGGGCGCGGGCGCTGCTGACCGAGCACGGCGGCGGGACGCTGTCGTTCATCGCCACCTGGGACGGCAACCACTACTGGTTCGACGAGCGGGGCCGGGCGGCCGTCGCCTACCGGGTGGTCGGCACCGTCGCGCTGACCACCGGCGACCCGTTCGGCGCGCCGGAGGACCGGGCCCGGGCGGTGGCCGGCTTCGCCCGGTACTGCGACGCGCGCGGCTGGACGCCGTGCTTCTACAGCGTCTGCGGCGAGACCAGGGAGGCCGCCGCGCAGCTGGGCTGGCGCTCGGTGCAGGTCGCCGAGGACACCGTGGTGCCGCTGCCCGAGCTGGCCTTCACCGGCCGCAAGTGGCAGGACATCCGCACCGCGCTCAACAAGGCCGGCAAGCAGGGCATCTCCGCCGAGTGGTGGGCGTACCAGGAGGCGCCGCTCGCGCTGCGGGAGCAGATCCGGGCGATCTCCGAGGAGTGGGTCTCCGAGAAGGGCCTGCCGGAGATGGGCTTCACGCTCGGCGGGCTGGAGGAGCTGGACGACCCGGACGTGCGGGTGCTGGTCGCGGTCGACGAGCAGCGGGTGGTGCACGGGCTGACCAGCTGGATGCCGGTGTACGAGGACGGCGTGCCGGTCGGCTGGACGCTGGACTTCATGCGCCGGCGCTCGGACGGCTTCCGCGGTGTCAGCGAGTTCCTGATCGCCTCGGCCGCGCTCGGCTTCAAGGAGGAGGGCGCGCGGTTCCTGTCCCTGTCGGGCGCGCCGCTGGCCCGCACCGGGCAGGACGAGGAGCCCACCGGGCTGCAGCGGATGCTGGACTGGATGGGCAGGGTGCTGGAGCCGGTGTACGGCTTCCGCTCGCTGCTGGCGTTCAAGGCGAAGTTCCAGCCGGAGTACCGGCCGATGTACATGGCGTACCCCGACCCGGCCGCGCTGCCCGGCATCACCAGGGCGATCGGCAAGGCGTACCTGCCACACCTGACGGCGGCGCAGGGCGTCCGGCTGATGCGCAGGCTCTCCGGCTGAGCGGCGGGCATCGGTCCCCCCGGGCCCCGGTCCCGGGTGGCCGTGCGCCTCGGTGCCGCCGCGCCACGGTGTCGTCGTGCCCCGTGCCGCCGCGGTCCTGTGCCGCCGCGCCGCGCGTCAGCCGAGCAGCTCGGCGAGCGCGCGGTCGGCGTCCAGGTGCTGGTACTCCTCGCCCTCGGGGACGACCAGCCGGCTGCGCCACAGGAAGCGGCGCAGGTCGGCGGTGTCGAACTGGAGCAGCGCGGTGCCCTCCGGGGCGCGCAGCTCGATCATGGTGCGGCGGCCGAGCGCGGGCCGGACGTGGACGTCGCCGACGCCCGACGGCACCTCGATGCCGCAGGTGAGCAGCTGGCGCGCGAATATCCAGACGATGTCCTCGGCGCCGCGGCCCTCGGCGGTGTCGTCCAGCGAGAACTCGGCGGGGAAGCTCATCCGGACGGCCAGCGGGTCCTCCGCGAGGTAGGACATGACCACCCGCAGCCGGACGGAGCGGTGGGGGGAGAGGATCAGGCGGGCCTGAACGGTCTCTTCGACGGTGCGCATGGCAGGTCCCTTCGGTTCGGTGCGGGGCCGCGCTTCGGCATGGGGGGTGGTGCGGCCTCACTCTGGTGAGAGTCCTGTGGCGGGTGGTGCTTACACGGTTCCACGAGGAATTTCCTGTGAGCCGGGTCACATCGATTTCCGGCCGCGCGGGCCAGGCGCGGAGCCTCGCCTGGAGGCCCGATCGGCGCCGGACCGGTACGCTGGGCGGGTTGTCCGATTGCCGCCCGACCGCGGGGCGAGGCCGCCAAACTGCCTCTGACCTGCGATGATCCCCCTCGGAGACCGTGAGTACTGCCGCCGCCTCCTCGATGCCGCTGTTCTCCGACGTGTCGGAGCCGCAGGCGCCCGCCCGATCCGCCGGCCACGCCGCACCCGCCGGTTCGCACCACCTCTCGCCGGCCTTCCCCGGCCGCGCCCCCTGGGGCACCGCGGGCAAGCTGCGGGCCTGGCAGCAGGGTGCGCTGGACAAGTACATCGAGACCCAGCCGCGCGACTTCCTCGCGGTCGCCACCCCGGGCGCCGGCAAGACCACCTTCGCGCTCACCCTGGCCTCGTACCTGCTGCACAACCACCTGGTGCAGCAGGTGACCGTGGTCGCGCCGACCGAGCACCTGAAGAAGCAGTGGGCCGAGGCCGCCGCGCGGATCGGCATCAAGCTGGACCCGGCGTACTCCTCCGGGCCGCTGTCCCGGGAGTACCACGGCATCGTGGTCACCTACGCGGGCGTCGGGGTGAACCCGATGCTGCACCGCAACCGGACCGAGGCCCGCAAGACCCTCGTGATCATGGACGAGATCCACCACGCCGGTGACTCGAAGTCGTGGGGCGAGGCCTGCTTCGAGGCCTTCGAGCCGGCCACCCGCCGGCTGGCGCTGACCGGTACGCCGTTCCGCTCGGACACCAACCCGATCCCCTTCGTGGCATACGAGGCGGGCGGCGACGGCATCCGCAAGTCGGTGGCCGACTACACCTACGGCTACGGGCACGCCCTCTCCGACCACGTCGTCCGCCCGGTGATCTTCCTCAGCTACAGCGGCAACATGCGCTGGCGCACCAAGTCCGGCGACGAGCTGGAGGCCCGGCTCGGCGAGCCGATGACCAAGGACCTGATCGCCCAGGCCTGGCGCACCGCCCTCTCCCCGCAGGGCGAGTGGATCCCGGCCGTGCTCCAGGCCGCCGACCGGCGCCTCACCGAGGTCCGCAAGGCGATCCCGGACGCCGGCGGGCTGGTCATCGCCACCGACCAGAACGTGGCCCGCGCCTACGCCAAGATGCTGCGCGAGATCAGCGGCGAGAAGGTCACCCTGGTGCTCTCGGACGAGACCGAGGCGTCCAAGCGGATCTCCGACTTCGCGGAGGGGACCTCGCGCTGGATGGTCGCCGTCCGCATGGTGTCCGAGGGCGTCGACGTCCCCCGGCTCTGCGTCGGCGTCTACGCGACCTCGATCTCCACCCCGCTGTTCTTCGCCCAGGCCGTCGGCCGCTTCGTGCGCGCCCGCAAGCGCGGCGAGACCGCCTCGGTGTTCCTGCCGACCATCCCGCTGCTGCTGGGCTTCGCCAACGAGATGGAGCTCCAGCGCGACCACGTGCTGGACCGGCCCAAGAAGGAGGGCGACGGCCTCTTCGACGAGGAGGACCGGCTGCTCGCCGAGGCCGAGCGGGCCAACGACGGGCCGGACGGCGCGGGCGGCGAGGAGTTCTCGTACGAGGCGCTGGGCTCCGACGCGGTCTTCGACCGGGTGCTGTACAACGCCATGGAATTCGGCATGCAGGCCCACCCGGGGAGCGAGGAGGAGGACGACTACCTCGGCATCCCGGGCCTGCTGGAGCCGGACCAGGTGCAGATGCTGCTCCAGAAGCGCCAGCACCGGCAGATCCAGCGCAGCAAGACCAAGCCCGCCGAGGAGGCCGACCTGCTGGAGCTGCCGGCCGAGCAGCGCCCGGTCGTCACCCACCAGGAGCTGCGGGAGCTGCGCAAGGAGCTGAACGCGCTGGTGGCCGCCTGGCACCACCGCACCAGCCAGCCGCACGGCACCATCCACAACGAGCTGCGCCGCCAGTGCGGCGGGCCGCTCACCGCGCAGGCCACCGCGAACCAGCTCAAGGCGCGGATCGCGAAGATCCGGGAGTGGGCGAAGTAGCGGACCGGGGAGCGGGCGGGGCGGTGCTCCGGCCGACGGTGCCGCCCCGCCCGCTCCGGTGCGTCCGGACTGCGGACCGGGGGCGCGCCCACCCCCTGACACACCCGGCGAATCGCGGGGGTTTGTCCCGAATCCGGGACGGTGTTGAAGTTGATCACGCCCGAATTTTGGACAACCACTTCCGCCGCGTCATTTCCTTCACTACTTTTCCCCCACGCTCTTCCGCCGGGCAACCCCCGCGGGACGGCGCCGCAGGACCGTGCGTGCGGGTCAAGGAAGACACCGCGCGGCCCGAAGCGCGGCCACCTTTGCCTGCGCGCGACACCGACCTTGGAACGGCGCCGCCCGCCCCGCGAGCGCCGCGGAAAGGATTGCCCGTCGTGACTGCCGAGACCTCCCAGACCCTGGACCGTGGCGTCCGGGTCCTCAAGCTCCTCGCCGACTCCGAGCGGGGGCTCACCGTCACCGAGCTGGCCGCCCGGCTGGCCGTCAACCGGACCGTGGTCTACCGGCTGCTGGCCACCCTGGAGCAGCACGGGCTGGTCCGCCGCGACATCGGCGGGCGCGCCCGGGTGGGCCTGGGCGTGCTGCGGCTGGCGCACCGGGTGCACCCGCTGCTGCGCGAGGCCGCGCTGCCCGCCCTGCGCAGCCTGGCCGAGGACCTCGGGGCCACCGCCCACCTGACCCTGGTGGACGGCAACGAGGCGCTGGCCGTCGCCGTGGTCGAACCGAGCTGGACCGACTTCCACGTCGCGTACCGGACCGGTCTGCGCCACCCGCTCGGCGAGAGCGCCGCCGGCCGGGCGATCCTGGAGGCGCGCACCTTCCCCAGCCAGCGCAGGCCCGAACAGGGGTTCGTCATCACCCGCGCGGAGGAGCAGTCCGGGGCGAGCGGGGCCGCCGCCGCGCTGCTCGGGCTGAGCGGCATCGAGGGCAGCGTCGGCGTGGTGATGCTGAACGGCATGGTGCCCGAGCGGGTCGGCCCCCGGGTGGTGGAGGCGGCCACCGAGGTGGCCGACGCCCTGAGGTAACGCCCGCGCACGGCGTCGGGTGTGTTTGGATTCCCCTTGTGTCCGACACCAAGCTGCCCAAGGCCCTGACCTCCCCGCGGACCCGCGCGCTCACGCTGTGCGGCGTGCTGGTCGCCGCGCTGTTCGGCGTGGCCGCCTTCGTCCCGCTGCCGTACACCATCACCTGGCCGGGCCTGACCGCGGACACCCTGGGCTCGTACGAGGAGAGGCCGGTGCTCACCATCACCGGGGCGCCGCTGCGCACCACCGAGGGCGAGCTGCGGATGGTCACCATCACGGCGACCAACGCGGGGCAGAAGAACACCTTCTGGCGTTCGCTGCGGGCGTGGTTCGACCCGAAGGAGGCGGTGCGCCCGACCGAGACGGTCTACCCGGAGACCAACCCGGTGAAGGCCGACGAGGCGACCGCGCAGCAGATGGCCGAGTCCCAGGACTCCGCCACCGCGGCCGCGCTGAACTTCCTCCGCCTGTCGCCGGACCAGGTGAAGGTCAAGGTCGACCTGGGCGCGGTCGGCGGCCCGAGCGCGGGCCAGATGCTGGCCCTGGGCATCGTCGACAAGCTGGCCGGTGACGGCAAGGGCGGCGACCTCACCGGCGGGCTCACCGTCGCCGGCACCGGCACCATCGACAAGGACGGCACCGTGGGCCCGGTCGGCGGCGTCCCGCTGAAGACGCAGGCGGCCGCCCGGGACGGCGCGACGGTGTTCCTGCTGCCCAAGGACGAGTGCGCGGACGCCAAGGTGAACACGCCGAAGTCGCTGCGGCTGGTGCCGGTCGGCACCCTCGGCGAGGCGGTCTCCGCGCTGGAGGCGATCCGGAACGGCGGCGACGTCCCCTCCTGCTGACCTCCTGCCGACCTCCTGCCGACCCTGCCGTCCGCCGCGGGCGGGTGGGCCGGGACCCCGGGGGCCGTGGCGGCCCCCGGTGGGTCGGATCGGTGGGTCAGATCCCGAAGGCCATCGTGGCGAAGTCGTCGCCCAGCCGGGTGCGCAGCTGGGCGGCGATCCCGGCCAGCCGGTGCGCCTGGGCCATCGGCAGCGACACCGAGATCGCACCGATGCCGTTGCCCGCGACGATCGGCACCGCCGCGCCCGCAGTGCCGAGCTGGTACTCCTGGAACTGGGTGATCGGGACGGCCCGCCGCGGGCCCTGGCGCGGCAGCAGCGGCAGGTGCGCAGGGTCCAGCAGGGTGTACGGGGTGAGCGGCACCATCGGGTGGCGGGCCAGGTGGTCGCGGCGCTCCTCGGCGGTCATCAGGGCCAGCAGGGTCTTGCCGGCCGCGGTGGCGTGCGCGCCGGACCGGAAGCGGTGGCGGTCGATCAGCGGCGCGCCGGGGGCCGCGGCGGCTTCGACCAGCTCCACCTCGCCGTGCCGGTACCAGGTGAAGTAGACGGCGGCGGAGAGCTCGTCGGCGAGCGCGCCCAGCAGCATCCGGAGCCGGGTCCGGCCGCTCGCCGGGCCGTCGTGCCGGATCAGCCCGGCGACCGCGGGGCCGGTCAGGTAGACGCCGTCGCGGCGTTCCAGGTAGTGGTCGTGCACCAGGGTGCGCAGCAGGTGGTAGGCGGTGCCCAGGGCGAGGTCGGTGTCCCGGGCGAGCTGCTTGGCGGTGGCGCCCCTGGGGTGGTGGGCGGCCGCCTCCAGCAGGCGCAGGGCGCGCTGGGCGGAGGCGATGAGGGTGGGGGCGGTACCGTCGGCCGCGACGGTGCCGGTCATACGGGAGCCGACCCGGGGGAGGTCACGGCTGCCACGGGTTTGAGTCGACGGGTGGGCGGCGCGAGGAATTGTAGAACGTTCATACATAAATCTTGCGTCCCACGGTGCCTCATGGCTGTGCCAAATCGGCGCGTGGCGTCGCACGGACCCTCCTACTCGGCGGCGGCTTGGTCGATCAGCGGCAGGATCCGGTACGGAACCGGGTTCTCCAGGACGATCGCGGTGGACGAGCGGACGATCCCGTCGAAGCCCAGCACCCGGTCGATCACCCGTTGCAGATCGGCGTTGGAACGGGCCACGATCCGCACCAGCATGTCCCCGATCCCGGTGATGGTGTGCAGTTCCAGCACCTCCGGCACGCTCGCCAGGTGCGCCCGCACGTCCGAGCCCTGGCCCTGGGAGATCTCCAGGGTGGCGAAGGCCGTCACCGGGTAGCCGATCGCCGCCGGGTCCACCTCCGGGCCGAAACCGCCGATCACGCCCTTGGCCTGGAGCCGGTCCAGCCGGGCCTGCACGGTGCCCCGGGCGACCTGGAGCCGGCGCGAGCACTCCAGCACGCCGATCCGGGGCTCCTCGGCGAGCAGCCGGATCAGCCGGCCGTCGAGGGTGTCGATGGCGTCGTTGGTGCTTCCCGCCGGGGTGGCGGGAGCGCCCTGTGGGGTGGCGGAGCCGGGCGACTCGGGGGAGCTCGGGGAGTGACCGGGGGGCATCGGAGAACCGTCCTGTGGTGGGCATTCTGTACAGCTGCGGGCCAGATTCTTCCGTTCCGGGGCGCAGTTTGACCAGGAGGAAACGGAACAGTTGCGCGTAAGTCGGTCCGGCGCCACCCTCCAGCCACACCCCCGTGTGCAGGACCCCACCCCCGGTGCCGGGGGCGGCCAAGGACGGTTCGTACGCCGACCGGGAGGGCAGTCATGACCGAAACCGCCGCCGAACCCGCGCTGTTCGGGACCGGCTCCTTACCGGACCCGGCGCAGGCCGGGCCGCTGCCGACGGGCCGCGCGGACGCGGTGGTCTTCGCGGTCGCCGACGCCGCGAAGGCGGCCCGCCGCTACTGCGCCGCCCTCGGGCTGCGCTGCACCGCGTACGCCGGGCCGGAGACGGGCGACCCGGAGGCGCTCTCGTACGTGCTCGTCGCGCCGGGCACCCGGATCGTGCTCACCTCCCCGGTGCGGGCCACCGGCCCGCGCGGCCGGGAGCTGACCGCGTATCTGGACCGCCACGGCGACGGGGTGCTGGACCTCGCGGTGAGCGTGCCGGACGCCTACTACGCCTACGACTACGCGGTGGACCGCGGCGCGCTGTCGCTGGCCGAGCCGCACGAGGTGCGGGACGACTACGGCTCGGTGGTGCTGGCCACCATCGGGGTGCCGGGCGGGACCAGGCACACGCTGGTGGACCGGGCGGGGTACGCGGGGCCGTACCTGCCGGGGTACGTGCCCTGCCGGGGGGTCTGACGGGGCGCCGGACGCGCCTCAGCGGACCACCGTCTCCACGATCGGCGGGTGGCCGTTCCAGGAGGCGATGACCGAGTTGGCCTCGTCGCCCCGGACGAAGTCGACCCGCAGCCACCCTTCGAGGTTCCACACCTTCATCTGCCAGCCCGGGTCCGGGGTGGCGGAGACCAGGGCGGCCCGGTCGTCCCTGAGGTCCAGTGCGACCTTGCCTCCCGGGACCGGATAGCTCTTCACCGCGCTCGTCGCGGTGGCGGCGGCGGGCGGGGTGGTGGGCGCGGGCCGGCGGCCGGGCGGCGTGGCGGTGCTCGCCGGAGCCGGGCCGTGCGGGGCGCCGGTGGTCGTGGTGGTCGTGGTGGTCGGGGTGGTGGTCGGGGAAGGGGACGTGGACTGTGCGGCGGAGTGCTGTTCCGGGGTGGGCGTCGCCGAATGCGGCGGGTCGTCAGCCTTCGCGGAGGGCAGGGGAATCGCCGTGGGCTGCTCGAACGCGGCGCCGGTCAGCACCGCGTGCACACCGAGCCATGACAGTGCCACCGCCGCCCCCGTGGCAGCCGCCCAAGCGCCGAGCTGTACCAGTCCGTTCCGCATCGTTCGCACATCTTGCCGTATTTCCAAACGGATGGAGACCGGCACCCCCGGTATTCGGCAGGGCAGTTGCACAATGTCCGGACCGGCCCCCGAGGTACAGACCACTGCCCGCCGATGGCGTACCGTGCAGGGCCATGGCAACAGTGCTCGTGGTCGAGGACGACCCCTTCGTACGCTCCGCCCTCATCCGCCACCTGACCGATACCGGTCACGCGGTCCGCAGTGTGGGCACGGCCCTGGAGGCACTGCGGGAGGTCGCCCAGGTGGGCTGTGACCTGGTGATCCTCGACCTGGGCCTGCCGGATCTGGACGGCAGCGAGGCGCTCAAGATGATCCGGGGCCTGACCAACGTGCCGGTGATCGTCTCCACCGCCAGGGACGACGAGGCCGAGATCATCCGGCTGCTCAACGACGGTGCCGACGACTACTTGGTGAAACCTTTCTCCGGGGAGCACCTCAGCGCCCGGATGACCGCCGTGCTGCGCCGGTTCGGCGGCGGCGCGGCACCCGTCGCCCAAGTACTGCGGGTCGGCGGGCTGGCCATCGACCTCCAGCGGCGCGAGGCCGCGCTGGACGGACGGCCGCTCGACCTGACCCGCCGTGAGTTCGACCTGCTGGCCTTCCTGGCCGCCCGGCCCGGCGTGGTGGTGCCCCGCAAGGAGATCCTCGCGGAGGTCTGGCAGCAGACCTACGGCGGCGACCAGACCATCGACGTCCACCTCTCCTGGCTGCGCCGCAAGCTCGGCGAGACCGCCTCCAACCCGCGCTACCTGCACACCGTCCGGGGCGTCGGAGTCCGCCTGGAGGTCGCCGGAGGCCTGGCGGAGCACCGGACATGAGGAGGTTCGGGCGCTCGCTGCGCTGGGCCCTGATCAAGGCCGCCGTCGCCGGGACCACCATGGTCGCGCTGGCCTTCCTCATCCCGCTCGGGATGATGGTCCAACAGACCGCCCGCGACCGGGCCTTCACCGCCGCCGAACGGCAGGCCGCGGCGCTCGGGCCGGCCCTGGCGATCACCACCGACCAGGACGCGATCAACCGGGCCCTGGCGAGCACGGACGCCGGCGCGCAGGGCCGGATGGCGGTCCACCTGCCGGCGGTCGGGCAGCCCGCCGGGACGGGTGGCTCCGGCACCGCCGCCGCGGCCGGGGCGGGTGGCTCCGGCACCGCGGCCGCCGCCGGGACCGGCGAGCCCGGGGGCCCGACACTGGGGGAGGGCCGCGCCACCGCCTCCGACCTGGCCGCGGCCGGCGGAGGGGGCCGCTCCTTCACCGTGAAGGTGGGCGGCGGGTACGCCCTGCTCCAGCCGGTCGCGGTGGACACCGGACGCGCCGTGGTCGAGGTGTTCGTGGCCGAGAGCGACCTCACCCGGGGCGTCTCCACCGCCTGGCAGGTGCTCTCCGCCGTCGCGCTCGGCCTGGTCGCCATCTCGGTGCTGGTCGCCGACCGGATGGGCAGCCGCATCGTCGCCTCCGCGCAGAAGCTCGCCGCCGCAGCCCGCTCGCTCGGCGCCGGGAACCTCTCGGTACGGGTCCCGGTCGAGGGCAAGCGGGTCGAGGGCAGCCCCGAGGAACTGCGCGAGGCCGGCCAGGCGTTCAACACCATGGCCGACCGGGTGGTCCAACTCCTCGCCGCCGAAAGGGAACTGGCCGCCGACCTGTCGCACCGGCTGCGCACCCCGCTGACCGTGCTGCGGCTCAACGCCGCCTCGCTCGGCGAGGGCGACGCGGCCGTCGCCACCCGGCACGCGGTCGCCCAACTGGAGCGCGAGGTCGACCAGATCATCCGCTCGGCCCGCCGTGCCCCCGAGGACGCGCCCGCCGTCGCGGTCGGCTGCGACGCCGTCGAGGTGATCCGGGAGCGGACCGCCTTCTGGTCGGCGCTGGCCGAGGACGAGGGGCGCCGCTGGCAACTGGCCGGCGCCGAGCGGTCGGCGCCGGTGCCCGTCCAGCGCGGGGACCTGGCGGCGGCCGTCGACGCGCTGCTCGGCAACGTCTTCCGGCACACCGCCGTCGGCACCGCCTTCTCGGTGGACGTGCTGGCCACCGAGGGTTCGGTGATCGTCCTGGTCGGCGACGCCGGACCGGGGTACAGCGACCCGGCCGCCGCCCTCAAACGCGGCGAGGGGGACGGCGGGGAGGGCTCCACCGGACTCGGCCTGGACATCGTCCGCAAGCTCGCCGAGTCCACCGGCGGGGACGTCGTGCTCGGCCGCTCCGCGGTGCTCGGCGGCGCCGAGACCCGGCTGCGGCTGCGCACCCGGCCGGAGCCCGAGGAGCCCGCGCGCGGCGGGCGGCGGCGGAGCCGGGGCGCGCTGTTCCAGAAGTGACGGAGCGTCGGTACGGCGCCCGGTGACGGGCCTGCCCCGACCGGGAGGCGTTCCTGGCGGCGGATCGGGGAGTTCCTTAACAGTGGCCTAAGGGAGTTCTACCCCTCGCTCAGCCCGGCGGTCGCACCCCCGGAACGCCGCTAGCGTCGGTCGCGCCGGTCACCCGACCGAGCCGGGCCGGCTGCCCGGAGGTCCGTGCGCACCCGTGCCCGGACGGCGGCCGACCGTAGGCATCCGCGGAGGGAGCGCGCCGTGACCACCCAGCCCACCCGGTCCACCCGGTCCACCCGGTCCACCCGTCGCCCCGGCCACCGCGGGCCCGGTCGCAAGGGCGTGCTCGTCGGGGCCGCCGCAGTCGCGGGCGGGACGGTCGTCCTCGCCTCCTCGGCCTCGGCCTCGGCCTCGGCCACGGCCTCGGCCCCGGCCCCGGCCACGCCGGGCACCAGCGCGGTTCCGACCGCCACCCAGACCGTCACTCCGACGGCGAAGCCGACCACCCCGGCGCCGACCCCCACCCCGACCGTCACCCCCACGGCGACCGGTGTGCCCGTTCCCCCGGTCGGCGCCGGGGCCGGCTTCGCGCCCTTCCCGGACACCTCGCTCCACCCGCCGCACGACCGGCCCGCCACCGCCGACGCGACGTGCGGTGTCGTCGTCCAGCGGTCGCTGGACTTCGGCCGCGCCCTCGGGGCGTACGCGGGCTGACGTCCGGCTCCACCCCGCGGTCCTCTGGCCGGCCGTGCTCCGTCCACCGCGGAGACCGGCCGGTCAGAGCCACTTTTGTCACGGTGCGTAGTCGAATCGCTCCGGGCCGGCCGGGTGGCATCCGGTATCGTCGCTGGTTGGCCGAGCGGTGGACGGAGTGGACAGTGACAGCGGTGCAAGACGAGCGAAGCCCGGTGCGGACCGCCCCCGCCCCCTCGCCCGCCCCCCTGCCGGACCGGCTCCGCCACGGGCTCGGCGCTCCCGTCCGGGCGCTGCGCGAGGCTCCCCGCCGCCCGCTGCTGGCCGCCTCCGCCGTGGCGCTGCTGTCCCTGCTGGTGTACGCGGTGGTCCGCCACTTCGTCCACACCTCGATGGTGGACATGATCGTCTACCGGGCCGAGGGCGCCGCCGTGGCCGACGGCAAGGACCTGTACGCGCTGCGCGTCACCGAGTGGAGCCTGCCCGCGACCTACCCGCCGTTCGCAGCGATGCTGTTCGTCCCGACCACCTGGTTCCCGGTCCCCTTCCTCCGGGTGGCGATCACTCTCGGCAACGTCGGGCTGCTCGCCCTGCTGACCCACCTGTCCTTCAAGCTGGCCGGCTGGCCGCGCCGCGAGCTGCGGGCGGTCGGCGTGATCCTGGTGACCGGCCTCGGAGTCTGGCTGGAACCGGTCTTCACCACGCTCCGCTACGGCCAGATCAACCTCGCGCTGGCCTGCCTGATCCTCTGGGACCTCACCCGCCCGGACGGGAAGCGGAGCAAGGGCGTGGCGATCGGCATCGCCGCCGGCATCAAGCTCACCCCCGGCCTGTTCGCGGTCTACCTGCTGATCACCGGCCGGATCCGGGCCGCCTTCGTGGCCGGCTTCACCTTCCTCGGCACCTTCCTGCTCGGCGCGCTGGTCCTGCCCGACGCCACCCGGGGCTTCTGGACCGAGTACCTCTACGACTCCTCCCGGGTCGGCAAGACCTGGATCGTCGACAACCAGTCGCTGCGCGGCGCCTTCGCCCGGCTGCTGCACACCGCCGAGCCCGGCACCCTCGCCACCCTCGGGGCGGGCCTGGTCGCGCTGGCCGGCCTCGCCGTCTCCGCCTGGGCCGTGCGCAGCGGCCGCTGGCTGCCCCGGGCGGAGGCCTGGGGCGTCTGCTGCGCGGCCGTCACCGCCGTGCTGATCTCGCCGATCAGCTGGACCCACCACTGGGTCTGGTGCGTGCCGATGCTCGTCCTGCTCGCCGCCGAGGCCTCGGTCGAGCACGCCCGCCCGGCCGGTGTGCGCCGGCTGCGCTGGCGGGCCGCCTTCTGGGCCACGCTGGTCGCCTTCCTGTCCTTCGCGATGTGGGCCGCGAAGCCGGTCGGCCTGGCCGTCCTCCACCTGTCACCGTGGCGGCAGCTGCCCACCTCGGTCTACCCGTGGGTCGGACTCTGCTTCCTGCTCGCCGCCGCGATCCGGATAAGGGCTCGACGGCGTTCGGCCGGCGCGCCGCTGGTACGGCTGCCCGGACAGCGCGACGCCGGTGGCCCGGACGCCGCCCGCGGTCGTCAGCAGGCCCCCGCGGCCCGCTGAGCCGGCGGGGGCGCCGCTGCCGCTCCTGCTCTCCTCGCCGCTCCGTTCCTCGCGGCGGTGCCGTTCGGGGGCGTGCGGGTGTTCCCGCCCGCGCCCGCGCCAGTGTTCCCGCTCGGGCCCGTGGTGCCGTACGCGCCGGTGCACGCTGTGGCGCACGCCTAGGCGAGCAGCTCGGCGAGCGAGCCGTCCATGTCCAGCACGCCCAGCTCGCTGCCCGGCGGGACCAGCCGGTGCGCCCGCTCCAGCCAGGCCGCGACGACCGGCAGCGGGGCCTCCAGCAGCGCGTCCCCGGCGGGTGAGCTCAGGGCCAGACAGAGCACGCTGCGCCGGCCCGAACGGGTCGGCCAGATCCGCACGTCGCCCTGGCCGCACGGGCGGAAGGTGCCCTCGACCAGCAGCTCCCGGGCGAACACCCAGGTCACCGGGGAGCCGGTGTCCAGGTGGAAGGTGATGTACACCGCGTACGGGTCGTGGCTGCCGTAGGACAGCCGGGCCGGGACGGGGATGCTGTGCTCGGGCGAGAGCACCAGGTTGAGCTCCAGCTCGTGCTCGACGACGCTGACGGGACGCTCCATGATCGTCTTCCTCTCTTCCCTCGGGCGGTGCCCGGTTCCGGGCCCCTGTGACCTTTGAGAGGGCGATCCGCACCGGCTCTTACACACGTTTCCGGGATTTCTCCGGGAAATTTGGTGAACGGTGGTGAGCAGTGGTGAGCGGCGGACGGCAGGGCGCGCGAGCATACGCCGCGCGCCGGGTTCCCTACCGTGAGCGACCCTCCGCTGTCCGGGGAATCGCGAACTCTCCGTCCGGGCTCCGGTGAGGTACTACCCTTTGTGACTGCCCGGCGACTGTCCGCCCATCGGTGGTGCCCCGACACGCGCCGAGTTCCGGGCGCGCGCCGGGCCGTGCGCGCTGGGTGGATGCGTCCGCGGTGGTCGGGCCGACCGGCCGCGCCGCCCTCGTCAGGACCTGCCAGGAAAGAAGACCCCCATGACGGACCGTCCCTTCGCCGCCGCCGGCGACCCGGCCGTCGCGCCCGAACCGGGCTACTACCCCGACCCCTCGATCCCCGGCTTCGTCCGGTACTGGGGCGGCTCGGCCTGGGTGCCCGGCACCAGCCGGCCCGCGCCGGTCGCGGGCGAGGCGCTGGAGCCGCCCCGGTACGCGACCCGGCGGCCCGCCCCGGACGGGCCGCCGGCGCGACCGGTGCCGCCGCCGGTGGCGGACCTGGCGCGGGTGGCGGACGTGGTGCCGGTGATGGACTCCGTGCCGGTGGCGGACGCGGTGCCGGAGGTGGTGGAGGGCGGGTCGCCGGCGGGTGGCGGTGACACCGGGCCGGTGTACTTCGACCAGACCACGGGCGGAGCTTCCTTCGTCCTCGGGCCGCGGGTGGCGGAGGTGATCGGCGGGCCGGTGTTCCGGACGGTGGAGGCGGCGGGACCACTGCCGGGCTTCGCGGGGGTCCGGGGGCCCGGGGTCGAGGCGGGACCGGCCCCGGTCGTGGCACCGGTTCCGGCCCGGGTCGTGGCACCGGTTCCGGCCCGGGTCGTGGTTCCGGTTCCGCCGTCGGAGCCGGAGCCGGAACCGATGTCGGGGGAGTCCGGATGGCAGGCCGATCCGCGGGCCCAGCGGGGCCTGATGGAGACGGGCGATGCGCAGCGGTGGGTCTCCTGGGGGGTGCTTCCGGAGGCGGCTGATGCACGGGAGGGGCGTGCGGAGCCCGAGCACGCTCCGGCTGTCGTGGAACCGGCCGGGGGTGCCGCTGTCGGCGCGCCCGCCGTGGCGATGGCGGCGCGGGACACCCGGGTGCGGGAGGCCCCGGCGAGGGAGGTCCTGGCGCAGGAAGCCCCGGTGCCGGCCGTCCTGGCCTCGGGTCCGGTACCGGTGACGGGCGGGGAAATCGCTTCGAGCCGGCCTCCGGCGCCCGTGCCGGTGCCGGTGCCGGTGTCGGCCCCGGCGCGGGCCGGTCTGAGGCCCACGGCTGCGGCCGTCGCCGTGCCCGCCGCCCCGCTGCCCGCCGTACGGACCGTCCGGGAGACCGCCGTCCAGCCCCGGCCGTCCGTCGCCGCCCCCACCCGCGCGGCCTCCCGGGCCCTCCGGGCGACCAGGGCCGTCGCGCCGGCCGGGCTGGGCCGCCGGCTGGCGGCACGGGCGGTGGACACCGCCGTGCTGCTGGTGGTCGCGGTCGCGGCCGGGATCCCGCTCGGCCGCTCGGTGACCGACCACCTCCAGCAGAAGCTCGACCAGGCCCGGATGACCAGCGCGCTCACCCGGCGCCAGATCCAGGTCTGGCTGGTGGACGACGTGGTGCTGGGCAAGACCGCCGTGCTGATCGGCATCCTGCTGTTCGTCAGTCTGCTCTACGAGGTGCTGCCGGTAGCCCGCACCGGCCAGACCTTCGGCAAGCGGCTGGCCCGGATCCGGGTGGTGGACGCCGTCGTGCCCGCCACCCGGACCAGGCCGAGCCTCGGCCGCTCGCTGCTCCGCTGGGCCGTCCGGCAACTGGGCGCGGCGCTGCTGCTCGGACTGGTCTGGCCGGTCTTCGACCGCAGGGCCCGGCGGGGCTGGCAGGACCACGCGGCCCGGACCCGGGTGGTGCGGGACTGAGGACCCGTCGGACCCCGGCGTCGGGCAGGAGCAAAACGGGCAAAATGTCCCAAGCGTAGAGAATGTGTGATGTTCTACTCGGGAGCATGAGCACCCACGACCCCTCAGGCCCCCAGCCGGAGGGGGGCGGCAAGCCCTCCTTCGACAAGCAGCCCCCGCAACCGGGCGGCGGCACGCCGGAAGGCGAGCCGTCGGGCCCGACCCCGTCAGGCGGGCCGTCCGAGGGCCCCGGCGCCTACCCGGGCAGCTACGGCGGGACCCCGTACGGCGGGCCGACCCCCGGCGGGACCCCGTACGGCCAGGAACCCTACGGCCAGTACCCCTCCGGCCAGCCCCCGTACGACAAGCCCCCACCCGGCCACGGCACCGGCTACGGCCCCGGTGCGTACGGCACCCCCGGCGCCGGCCCCGTCCCCGGCATGCCGCCGATCGGCACCTGGCCCAGACGGATCCTCGCCCGGCTGATCGACTACGTTCTGGTACAGATCGTCGGCGTGGTCATCGTGGGGCCCTTCAGCGACCTCAGCACCCGCAACGGCTCGACCGAGGCGTTCTGGCTCGGCTGCCTCATCTACCTCCTCTACGAGGCCCTGATGCTCAGCCGGGACGGCCAGACCCTCGGCAAGAAGGCGATGAAGATCCGCGTCGCCATGCTCGCCGACGGGAACAAGCCCACCCAGTCCGCCGCCTGGACCCGCGCCGCGGTCTTCATCCTCCCGGCCGTGCTCTGCTGCGCCGCGCTCTGGTGGATCATCGACGGGTTCTTCGGCGTCTTCGACCGGCCCTACCGGCAGTGCCTGCACGACAAGGCCGCGAAGACCGTGGTGGTCACCACGGAGGTCTGAGCGGCGGCGCGGGACGCTCCTTCGCCCGGCGGCGGATCAGCGCTGCCGGGCGTACGCCTGTCCGGGAGCGGCAGTGGGGGTGGTGGCGGTGGCGGGAGCGGCGGCCGGGGCGGTGGTGGTGACAGCGGCGGCCCTCGCTGAGGCGGCGGACATCGAGCGCACCGTCACCACGGTGCCGAGCACCAGCGCGAACACCACCAGCACCGCGACCACCGGTACGGCCGAGGCGCCCGAGACGGCCAGCAGTGCCACCGTGGTGGCGACGACGATGCCCGAGCCGAGGCAGACGTGGACGGCGGATGGGCGCGGCATGGCGGGGAGTCCTTCGCGCGTCGGGGGATAACGGGCAGGAGTGGTGCCGGTTCCAGCAGCCCTGCCCCGCAAGGGAGTCGGGCACGTCCAGGCTAGACCCCGGAACCGGGCGCACAGGGGGCGCACGGGCTCACCCCGAGGTCGTCCGCCCCGGTCGGTACGGTGAACCGGAACCTGACGGCACCACGCACCAGCACACACCCCGGGGGAACCACCACCATGCCCATCCCCGCCGACTGGCCCACCACCGAGGCCGAGGCACTCGCCGAACAGCGGCGGCTGCGCCCGCTGGTCCAGGCCCACGACGGCGAACCGGCCCCCGACAGCCCTGCCGTCGGCCGGCTGATCGCCGGCGTGGACGTCGCGTACGACGACGACCGCGACCTCGTCGCCGCCGCGGCCGTCCTGCTCGACCGGGACACCCTGGAGGTGGTCGAACAGGCCACCGCCGTCGGCCGGATCGCCTTCCCGTACGTCCCCGGACTGCTCGCCTTCCGCGAACTCCCCGCCGTCCTCGACGCGTTGGCCGCGCTCACCCGCACCCCCGACACCGTCGTCTGCGACGGCTACGGCCTCGCCCACCCCCGCCGCCTCGGCCTCGCCAGCCACCTCGGCGTCCTCACCGGACTGCGCACCCTCGGCGTCGCCAAGACCCCCTTCACCTTCGACCACCACGAACCCGCCGCGCCGCGCGGCTCCTGGACCCCGCTCACCGACCCCGCCACCGGCGAGGAAGTCGGCCGCGCCCTACGGACCAGGGCCGGCGTCAAACCCGTCTTCGTCTCCGTCGGCCACCGGACCGGCCTCGACACCGCCGTCCGCACCACCCTCGACCTCGCCCGCCACTACCGCCTCCCCGAGACCACCCGGCACGCCGACTCGCTCTGCCGCCGCGCCCTCGCCGACGCCCAGCGCACCGGGACGACCGCGAACTGACCCTGCCCCGGGCGGGATTCGGGCCCCGTGTGTTAGACATGAGACACCGGGGCCCAGCCCCGGCCGCCAGGGACGGACGCACGGGGGAGGCGCCGACAATGGGAGCAGGGAGCACGGGTACCGGTTCCACCGGTGGGACCGGGCAGGGCTACCGCATCGAGATCGAACAGCTCCGCACCTTCGCCGGCCAGGTACGGGTGCTGCTCGCCGACTTCCAGAAGCACGCCGACGGCACCGACGCCCACGGCCGCAGCGGCATCGGCAAGTCCGCCTTCGGAACCTTCGCCGAGGCCACCGAGATCCACGGCCGCTACGGCACCATGCGGGACGCCCTGCGCGACGTCCTCAACCAGCTCCAGGAAGCCGTGAACGACGCCCAGCTGAAGGCCGACCTCACCGCCACCAACTACGAGGAACAGGACCAGCACACCGCCTCGAAGCTCAAGCTCGGCGACGACGGCTGGTCCGTCGCGGACCCCTCCGCCGGCAGCCAGGCCGCGGCCCGGCAGAACCTCACCCCGTCCAGCCGCGGCAACGCCACCCTCTAGCCGCCACCGTCCCGGAACCGAACGGAGGTCGACCAGCCGTGGTCTACACCGACTTCACCAAGTACAGCCACGCCCAGCTCCGCAAGATGGCGCAGGCCCTCGACCCCGGCGCGGTGATGGCCGCCGGAGACCCCTGGCGCAAGGCCGCCGACACCCTCAAGCAGATCCGCCAGACCCTCACCAACGCCAGCACCGAAACCGCCACCACCTGGGAAGGCACCACCAGCGACGCCTTCCACACCCGCATGCTCGCCCTCGCCGCCAGCATCAACAACGCCGCCGCCTACGCCAACGACGCGGCCAACATCCTCCACAACACCTCCGAAGCCATGGCCAAGGCCAAGCGCGAGATGCCCGAGGAACCCGGCAACTGGGACCAGATCAAGGACACCGTCGGCGACGCCCTCTTCGGCGACGACGACGAACACATCCCCGTCGCCGACCGCAAGAAGGCCGAAGCGGCCGCCGTCATGCAGACCCTCGCCATGCACTACCGCGTCGCCACCCCGGCCCTGAAGCCCCCGCCGGCCTACGACCCGAAGGGCCCGGGGAAGACGCGGGACGATCCATCAGACGGGGCGCAGGGCGATCCGATCGGAGCGGCGACGGCAGCCGCGATGGTGTCGGGTACCTCGATGGGGGCAGCAGGAGCATCGACACGGGCGACGACCGTTCCCCCTCCTCAACGCACGAAGTCCGCCCAACCGTCGGTGACGGGCCGTTCCGTGGGGAGAAGCACGCCTGTCCCGACCGATTCGGGGATCAAGGGCGGTACGGCGCAAGCCCCGTCGAATCCGTCGGCCTCCCCGAACCGCAGTTCGGGTGAGGGCGTCTCTGGCAAGCCTGTTCCCCCTTCGACGGGAAGTGTGCCGAGTCCGGTACTTGCCGGGAGCCAGGCCTCCGGGTCGGATCCAGTGCGGACCGCAGGCCCCACCACCGGGATGCCCGGGGGAAGCGCCGGGTCGGAGACCGTTCGCTCCACAGGCGCGACGACGGTATCTCCGGGTGGGTCGATCCTCGGTCAGAGCAAGATGAGTCCTGGCGGCAAGGAGATTTCGGCTGGCGCGGCGTCGGGCACGGGCTCCGGACCGCGCGCGGGCCGGACTCTCGGCGGTTCAAGTGAGGTTTACCCCGGCCTCGGTGCCGGGGGCCGTCCAGGGGCGGGCGGCCAACAGACCGGGGGATTTCTGGCACGACCGGGTGGGGTCGCGGGAGAAATGGCCAAGCCGGGTGGAGCGCCAGGCAATCAGGCGTTCACAGAGGGCGGGTCCGGGCTGGGTGCGCGAAACCGGTTCAGGGGCGAGCCCGGCGTCACCACCGCGAACGGCATGTCTTCCGGCATCCCGTTGAGCGGAGCACAAGGACGAAAGAAGGACCGGGGGAAGGACGGTAAGCGAGCGGACTACCTGGTCGAGGATGAGGAGACCTGGGCGTCGGACAAGCCCGCGAATCCGAACGTGGTGGAATGAAGCCGGTTCCTTGACGGACAACGGTTCTGATCGCATCCCGCAAGCCGACGATCTTGCGGGATGCCGCACTGAGTGGGGTGACAGGCTTGGCGAGCCGCCGGTTGGCACGTGGTTCGGCGGTGTTGGCTGCCACGGCACTGGTTTGGGGTGTAACCGCACCGGTGGCATCGGCGGACCAGATCAGGGACCAGCAGTGGGCTCTGAAAGCGCTCGAGGCTGAGACGAAAGTCTGGCCGACGAGCCAAGGCGATGGTGTGGTTGTCGCTGTGATTGACACCGGGGTGAGCCAGGACCAGCCGGATCTGACTGGACAGGTGCTTCCCGGGGCTGATTTCTCCGGCGGAAACACCGACGGTCGATCGGACAGTGACGGTCACGGCACCGGGATGGCGAGCCTGATCGCAGGGCACGGACATGGGGCCCGGGACGGGATCATGGGGCTTGCCCCGAGGGCGAAGATCCTTCCGGTGAAGATCAAGTCTGCCGAGGGTAACCCGGACTCTCAGTCCACCCTCGACCCTCAACCGTCCCTCGATCCTCAGCAGAACGACCTTGCGGAGGCGATTCGCTTTGCGGCAGACCATGGTGCGAAGGTCGTCAACATTTCTCTGGGGGGCTATTCCCGCTTCGACTCGAAGCTGCGGAAGGCGGTCAACTACGCGGTGTCCAAGGACGCCGTGTTGGTCGCCAGTTCGGGAAACAGCGGGTCCATCCTGGGCGCTGAATATCCGGCCGCCCTCCCCGGAGTCGTAGCTGTGGGAGCCGTGGACTCCAACGGGACCGTGTGGGAACGTTCCACGGCAGGTGTCGAGATCACGCTCACCGCACCCGGTGTGGGGATCTACCGTTCCGCACTGAAGTCCTCGACGGGTTATGAGCGCAGG
This sequence comes from Kitasatospora sp. NPDC056651, assembly GCF_042792155.1. Lineage (NCBI taxonomy): Bacteria > Bacillati > Actinomycetota > Actinomycetes > Kitasatosporales > Streptomycetaceae > Kitasatospora > Kitasatospora sp. NPDC056651. Next base: position 69,280 of record NZ_JBHTWX010000009.1, read on the forward strand.
AATGGCACTTCGGATTCCACTGCCTACGTCTCCGCCACTGCGGCGCTCATCCGCGCCAAGTATCCGAACCTGTCGGCCGGGCAGGTCATCAACCGGATGATCAAATCGGCCACCCCGCCGACCGGCGGGACAGCGGTGCCCGACGAGCACTACGGCTACGGCCTGGTCTCGCCGGCCAAGGCCCTGGAGGCGAACCCGGCCGTGGACAACGGGCCGCGGGAGAACCCGTTGGTGAACCGGCCGGAGGCAAAGGGCACGCCGCCCCCCGTCGATGAGGGTACGGGCGAGCCCTCCGTGGAACCCATGGTCCCCGAAGGGGGCGGCGGGAGCAGCGGCACGACCGGGATCTGGGTCGGTCTGGGGGTCGGGGCGGCCGTGGTGGTCGGTGTCGTGGTGCTCGCCGTGGTGCTGGTCGCCCGGGCGCGGCGGCGGGGGGTGACCGGGCGGGGGGACGGGCGGCCGCCGTACGGGGGGCCGTATCAGTGAGTGGCGAGCCATTCGTCGCGTAGGGCGGCCATGGTGAGGACGTCCCAGTAGCGGTCGTCCCAGTGGTGGGCCTGGCGGGCGCGGCCTTCGAGGGTGAAGCCGCATTTGCGGTAGGTGTGGGCGGCCCGTTCGTTGTACTCGAAGACTGCGAGGTGGACGCGGTTGAGGCGGATGGTCTCGAAGGCGTGGCGCAGGATCAGGAGGGTGGTTTCGGTGCCGATACCGCGGTCGGTGTTGCCCGGGGTGAGGGCGATCCGGTAGCCGGCGGAGGAGTTGTCGGGGTCGACGTCGTTGAGGGCGGTTTCGCCGAGGAAGCGGCCGGTGGCGGGGTCTTCGATGGCGAGGTCGAGGCGGTCGGGCTGTTCGGCGCGGGTGGTGCACCACTGGTGGATCTGTTCGCGGGTGAAGGTGGCGCGGGTGCCGGTGAGCCGGTTGGTGGTTTCGTCGGCGCAGGATTGCCACATCGGGTCGGTGTGCCGTTCGGCGAGGGGGACGAGCCGGATGGTGGGGCCGTGCAGGGTGGGCTTCACCGCGAGGGCGGCAAGGTCGGTCGGGCCGGTGGAGCGGGCGGTGGCGTGGGTGGTCATGGCGCTCAGGATCGAGGGTCGGTGTCCGGTGTGCCAGGCATTTGTTCGTTCCGGCGGACGGCGTGTGGGCGCGCACCGAGCTGGAGTGCGCGCGGAGTGGGGAGCGCGTGGCGGAGGAGAGCGCCGGGTGGATGCGCCGGGGTGAGTGGCAGTATCTCGGCGCCCGCTGGCGTTCTTGCCACTGGTGGGGCTCTTCGGTGGCGGAGATGCTGGGGCCATGAGGACTTCTGAGAACACGCCGGCCACGGCCACCGCTGCCGCCGCCGCTTCCCCCGCCGAGGGGATCGTCCCGGACACCAAGGACTGGACCTGGGTGCTGGAACGCCCGTGCCCCGACTGCGGGTTGGACACCCCGCGGGTGGTCCGGGAGGGCGTCGCCGGGATGGTCCGGGCGAATGCGCGGGGCTGGCTGGAGGTGCTGGCCGGGGACGCGGAGGGGCTGCGCCGGCGGCCCGCGCCGGGAGTCTGGTCGGGCCTGGAGTACGCGTGCCACGTCCGGGACGTCTTCCGGCTGTTCCACGTCCGCCTGAGTCTGATGCTGGGGCAGGACGATCCGCTCTTCCCCGACTGGGACCAGGACGGGACGGCCGTCGCCGAGCGCTACGGGGAGCAGGACCCGCGGGTGGTGGCCGGGGAGCTGGCGGAGGCCGCGGAGACGCTCGCCGGGGCTTTCGAGGCGGTGGCCGGCGAGCAGTGGGGGCGGACCGGGAACCGCGGCGACGGGGCGCGGTTCACGGTCGAGTCGTTCTCCAGGTACCTGGTGCACGACCCGGTGCACCACCTGGTCGACGTGACCGGCGAGCGGGTGGTCTGAGGCCGGCGTGGGGCCGGGCGGTGCGCGGGGTCACCAGCCGGAGGCCTCGCGGAGCATGGTGCGGCGCAGCCGTCCGGCCACGCTGGCGGCGTCGGTGCCGATGACGTCGGCGATCTCGGGGGCGGCGAGGCCGACGACGTAGTGCAGGATCGCCAGGTCGTCGTCGGCCGGGTGGCGCTCCGGGTCGGAGGTCACCTGCCGGGTGTGCTCGGCTACGGTGCCGCGCAGGATCTCCCATGCGTGCGCGGTGGGATTGGAGCTGCCCATCAACTCCCGCCAGTGCACGGCGATTTCCGCGAAGGCCTGCTGGACGGCGGTGGCCGCGGTGCTGTGCTCGGTCAGCCACACGCGCGCGTAGCTGAGGTACCGGGGGCGGTGGAGTTCGCAGAAAGCGGTGAACTCCAGTGGTACGTCCGCCGGCTCGCCGGGCCCCGGGGGCGGCTCGGCGGGACTCTGGTGACGGTTGGTCATCTCGGCTTCTCGGAAAGGGAGATGGGTTTCTGACGGTCGATCATCTGTGCTCACTCTACGGTAGGCCCTCGGTGCGCTGGGTGACCAATCCGATGGAATGCCCGGAACCCGTCGCCGCCAGTCCGGTTCCGGTGGCGACCGGGGGCGGGGGTGGCGGCGGGGCGGCGGGGCGGAGGCCGGCCGGGGGCCGGCGGGGCAGTGCCGCGCAGTGGCGGGGGAGACGTAGTTGCGAGCGCGTCGCAGCTGGTCAGAGGGTGTAGGACGGCAATGGCTGCAAGGCGGTTGATGTGTCACCGTAGGGCCTATGGAGGCTGACGTCCACGCCCAGGGCGCGAACCTGCGCCCGCACAACCACCCGCACAACCGCACTCATGATCGCGCCGAAGATCACCACGGACGGGGGCATGGTCATCACCACGGTGACGGCCACGCGCACGGGCGGGGTCACGGGCAGCCCGGCTCCCGTCCCGCGGCCCTGCGCCACCGCGTCGCCCACACCCTGCGCCACCGCGTCGCCCACGCCCTGCGCCCGCACTCCCACGACACGGCGGACCGGGTGGACCGGGCCATGGAGACCTCCGCCGAGGGCCTGCGCACCCTGTGGACCTCGCTCGCGGTGCTCGGCGCCACCGCGCTGCTCCAGGCCGTCATCGTGGTCCTCTCCGGCTCGGTGGCGCTGCTCGGCGACACCGTGCACAACGCGGCGGACGCGCTGACCGCCGTCCCGCTCGGGATCGCCTTCCTGCTCGGCCGCCGGGCCGCGAACCGCCGCTACACCTACGGCTACGGGCGGGCCGAGGACCTGGCCGGGGTGGCGATCGTGCTGACCGTGGCGGCCTCGGCGGTGTTCACCGCGGTGACCGCGGCGGAGCGGCTGCTGCACCCCCGGCCGGTGGACCATCTGGTGGCGGTGGCCGCTGCCGCGCTGGTCGGCTGTCTGGGCAACGAGTGGGTGGCCCGCTACCGGATCCGCACCGGCCGCCGGATCGGCTCGGCGGCGCTGGTCGCGGACGGCGTGCACGCCAGGACCGACGGGCTGACCTCGCTCGCCGTGCTGGCCGGTGCGGCCGGGGCCGGGCTCGGCCTGCGCTGGGCCGACCCGCTGGTCGGCCTGCTGATCACGGCGGCGATCCTCTGGGTGCTGCGCGGCTCGGTGCGCGAGGTGGGCCGGCGGCTGATGGACGGGGTGGACCCGGGCTTGGTGGACGCCGCCGAGGAGGCGTTGCGCGCGGTGGACGGCGTGCGGGGGGTGGGCGCGCTGCGGATGCGATGGATCGGGCACTCGCTGCGCGCCGAGGCGGACGTGGTGGTGGACGGTGAGCTCACCGTGGTGGCCGCGCACCGGGTGGCCGAGGCGGCGGAGCGGGCGCTGATCCGGGCGGTTCCGCGTCTGCTGGCCGCCACGGTGCACGTCGACCACACCCCGGTGGCCTGAGCGGGGCCGGCCGCGACGGGGCCGGCCCGATCGGGGAGGTCCGACCGGGGGCCCGCACGCGAAGGCCCGCACGGGACCGGCCGGGGTGCGAAGGCGGCCGGAGCGGTCGTTCGTCAGGAGGTCGTCCGGGCCTCCGTGGGGGAGATCCGGTCGGCGGCGGTGCCTCGCTCGACCTGGGTCGGGAAGGCTTCGACGGCCCGCCGCCGGGCCGCCTGCGCCGCTGCGGCAGCCGCGGCCGCAGCCGCCGCGGCTGCTCCGGCGGCGGCCTCCTCGCGTTCGCCCCGGTGCGCCGCACCCGCGGTGCGGGCCCCGCCCGTGAGGCTCCCGCCCGTGAGGTTCCCACCCGTGAGGCTCCCACTCGTGAGGCCCCCACCGGTGAGGCCGCCGCCCGCGTGCGCCCCGGACGGGTGGCCCCCCGTGGCCACCCCCGTCGCGCGTCGCCGGCGGCCGAGCGCGGCCCGGGCGGCGTGATCCTCGGCCGCCTGTCTAGCGGCGAGGTAGGCCTGAACGGCCGCCATGCCGTAGACGGGCTGGATGAGTTGGTGCCCCTTGAAGAAGGGTCTGGCCGGGGCGAACCCGGCGGCGACCACGAGGTCGCGGATCTCTGCTATCTCGGCCTCGCTGCGGGCGGTGAAGCGGACTTCCCAGCCCTTTTTGTACGTATGGCCCTTCTCGCCGCTGCGGCGGGCCGGGTCCGGGCGGCGGACGTATCCGGGCAGACGGCCGAGGCGGAGCTGGGCCGCGCGGAGGCCTGCGGTCTCGTCACGTGACATGACGTAAGCCTAGGCAATCCACGGGGCGGGATTGACGCCCGGAGGGTCCCTCGCCGTATGCCCTTGGTCACTCTGGGTCAGGCGACCAGGTCGGTGATCGCTTTCGATCGCGTATGACAACCTGATGAGCGTCAATTACTCCAAATGAGTGAGGGTATGAGGACTTTAGTGCGAGCTGATCCCGGTTTCGCGACGGTTGAGTAACAGTGCGTCAGGGTCCCGGTCGGGGGTCCGGACGGTTGGGGATGGTGTCGGCATGAGCTACCGGATTCCGTCACCGCCGCCGTCCCTGGAGGATCTGGCGAAGCGTCAGCAGAACGTCGTCACCGCGAGCCAGCTGCGCGCCCGGGGCGTGCCGGCCCGGATCATCACCGAGCACTGTCGCCGGGGCGGTCCCTGGCAGCGACTGCTGCCCCGGGTCTACCTGTTGCAGCCCGCCGAGCCCACGCCGGAGCAGCGGATGTGGGCCGCGCTGCTGTACGCGGCGCAGGACGGGCGGGAGGAGGGCCGCCGTGCGGGCGCGGTGATCACCGGTACGGCCGCGCTGGCGCTGTACGGATTCACCGCCGTCCCCCGGCTGCCCGCGGTGACCGGGGTGGACGTCCTGGTGCCCCGTCAGCGTCGGCTGAAGGACGTCGGCGAGGTGCGGATCCGGCGCACCGAACGGGAGTTGGAGGCGCGCTCGGTGCACGGCCTGGCCTGCGCGCCGGTGGCCCGGGCGGTCGCGGACGCGCTGGGTGAGTGGACGGCCCGGCCGGGCGGCCCGGCGCCGGTGCGCGAGGTGCTGCGCGAGGCCGTCGCCCTGGGCGAGAACCGGTGCACGGCGCGGGAGTTGGTGGCCGAGCTGGCCGACTCCGGACTGACCCGCGACCCCCGGGTGCGTGCCGCGCTGGACGAACTGCTGGCCGCCGAACGTGACTTGTCGCTGAACCGGGTGGCCGGCCTGGCGGACGAGGCGCTGCTGCCGGCCCCGCTGAACGCCCCCGAGCTGCGGATGCGCGGCGGCACGTACATCGCCGTTCCGGACCTCTACTGGCCGGAGCGGGGCGTCGCGGTGGAGGTGGACTCGGAGCTGCGCTGCGTGAGCGAGGGCGAGGCGGCCTGGGTGCACGGCGGCCAGCACCGGATGGAGTACCTGGGCATCCGCGTGGTCTACGTCTCCGGGGCCCGGCTCGCCGCCGACCCGGACGCCGTCGGCGGCGAACTGCGCGAGGCGTACCGGGTCGGCGGGACGGACGTGGTGGAGCTGCTGGTGGTCTGAGCGGGCAGTGCCGGCCGCGGACCGGAGCCGGGAGGCGCCGCTACGGACGCACCACCGGCGCGCCGACCAGCTCGACCCCGGCCGCCCGCAGCTCCGCGAGCGCGGCATCGGTGGTCTCCGGGCCCACCCCGGCGGTGAGGTCCAGCAGCACCCGGGTGGTGAAGCCCTCCCGGACGGCGTCCAGCGCGGTGGCCCGGACGCAGTGGTCGGTGGCGATGCCGACCACGTCGACCTCCTCGACCTGCCGTTCGCGCAGCCACTCCACCAGGCCCCGGCCGTTCTCGTCCAGCCCCTCGAAGCCGCTGTACGCCGCGGAGCGGGCGCCCTTGTCGAAGACCGCCTCGACCGCGCCGGAGATGACGGCGGGCGCGAAGTTGGGGTGGAAGCCGACCCCCTCGGTGCCGGCCACGCAGTGCGGCGGCCAGCTGTCGACGTAGTCGGGCTCGGCGGAGAAGTGGTCGCCCGGGTCGATGTGGTGGTCGCGGGTGGCGAGGATGTGCCGGTAGGCGGGGGCGGACTCGGCGATCAGGTCGGTGATGGCGGCGGCCACCTCGGCGCCACCGGTGACGGCCAGGCTGCCGCCCTCGCAGAAGTCGTTCTGCACGTCGACGACGATCAGTGCCCGGTGCATGGCTGGCATCCTCGGATCTCGGGGGCCCGCGGGAGGCGGCGCCCCGGTGGGGGAGCCCTCGGGAGTACGCGGCCCGGCCGGGCGCGGCGCGGGGGTTCTCGGGGAGCTCCGGGGAACTCTACGGCTGACTCTAGGGAGTGGCGTGCGGAGGCGGAAGCCCCGGGGCCGGTCCGGTGGCCCGGCCCGGGGATCTCGTCAGCGGGCGGCCTCGCCGGGCAGGACCAGTTCGGTCGGCAGCACCGGGTCGCCCTTGGACAGCTGGGTGGCCGACAGCGGCAGCGCGGCGCGGGCGCGGACGTGCCGGTCGCGGGCGGCGCTCAGCGGCTCGCGGCCGACGGTCTCGCCGCCCAGCACCAGCGGCACCTGGGTCAGGTGCGGCCGCAGCTCGTCGGGGACGGGCCCGGTGCCGACGACCTCGGCCTCGGCCACGCCGTCGGCGTCGGGCCGGCGGGCCGCCCACTTGCGGCCGCCGATGCTGGTCTTGCCGCCGGCCGCGCGCTTGGCCACCGGCACCATCGGCCCGCCGTCGGTCTCGGCCCGGGCGACCAGCTTGTAGACCATCGCGCAGGTCGGGTGTCCGCTGCCGGTGACCAGGCTGGTGCCGACGCCGTAGCCGTCCACCGGGGCGGCGGCCAGGGCGGCGATCGCGTACTCGTCGAGGTCCGAGGTGACGATGATCCTGGTCCGTTCGGCCCCCAGGTCGTCCAGCTGGCGGCGGACCCGGTGGGCCAGCAGGGTGAGGTCGCCGGAGTCGATCCGGACGGCGCCCAGCTCGGGGCCGGCCACCTCGACGGCGGTGCGCACGGCCTCGCGCAGGTCGAAGGTGTCGACCAGCAGTGTGGTGCCCCGGCCCATCGACGCGATCTGCGCCTTGAAGGCGTCCCGCTCGCTGTCGTGCACCAGGGTGAAGGCGTGCGCGGCGGTGCCGGTGGTCGGGATGCCGTGGGTGAAGCCGGCCTCCAGGTCGGAGGTGGCGGCGAAGCCGGCCACGTACGCGGCGCGGGCGGCGGCGACGGCGGCCTGCTCGTGGGCCCGGCGGGCGCCCATCTCGATCACCGGGCGGCCCCCGGCGGCGGCGGTCATCCGGGAGGCCGCGGCCGCGATGGCCGAGTCGAAGTTGAGGATCGAGAGGATCACCGTCTCCAGGATCACCGCCTCGGCGAAGGTGCCCTCGACGGTGAGCAGCGGCGAGCCGGGGAAGTAGACCTCGCCCTCGGGGTAGCCGTGGATGTCGCCGCGGAAGCGGTAGTCGGCGAGGTAGCGCAGGGTGTCCTCGTCGACCACGCCCTGGTCGGCCAGCCAGTCCAGCTGGGCGGTGGAGAAGCGGAAGTTCTCCACGGCGTCGAGGACCCGCCCGGTGCCGGCCAGGACGCCGTAGCGGCGGCCGCCCGGCAGGCGGCGGGTGAACACCTCGAAGACGGAGCGGCGGTTCGCGGCTCCGCTGCGCAGGGCGGCCTGCAGCATGGTGAGCTCGTAGCGGTCGGTGAGCAACGCGGTCGAGCCGGCCGCGCGCACTGAAGTGGCGTCCATGAGGATGATGCTACTACCACTTAGCGTCAGACTGACGATTTCTCGTCCGTCGGGCGGGCCCGGAATCGCCCGGGTGTCCCCCGGATGGCAGCATGGGGCGTGAGGGGTTACCGACGACTGTCCAGCGAGGAGGAGCCGGCGTGAGTGTCGCGCCCGTGGAGATCGAGCGCCCGGAGGTCCAGGGAGTGCCGGTGGCCGAACCGGACACGCCCTGGGTGACCATCGTGCACAACGACCCGGTGAACCTGATGAGCTATGTCCAGCACGTCTTCCAGGCCTACTTCGGATACCCGAAGGACAAGGCCCGGAAGCTGATGATGGACGTCCACACCAAGGGCAGGGCGGTGGTCTCCGGCGGCTCCCGCGAGGAGATGGAGCGCGACGTCCAGGCGATGCACGGCTACGGCCTCTGGGCGACGCTGCAGCACGACTGACGCCGGGCCGACCGGCGGGGGGCCGCCGGTCCCGCGACCGGGGCGCCCCGCGACCGAAGACGACGAAGACGGGCTGACCGATACAGATGGCTGGGTTGTTCGAGAGCACCGGCGGTGGCGGCGCGGCGATCGCGCTGGACGAGTGGGAGGCCTCCATCCTGCGCTCGCTGGAAGTGCAGTTGCTGGAGCTGATCGGCCCCGGCCCGGGCGGGGACGGCGGTGACCCGCTGGCCGCGCTGTTCGCCGAGGGCCCGACCGAGGCGCCTTCCGACCCGGTGCTGGCCCGGTTCTTCCCGAGCGCCTACGGCGACCCGGAGAAGCCGGAGGACGAGGAGGCCAGGCTCGCGTCCGGCGAGTTCCGCCGCTTCACCGAGCTGGACCTGAGGGCCCGCAAGCGGGACGACGCGCTGGTCGTGGTCCGGGCGCTGGACGGCCTCGGCGAGGAGGGCGGGGTGCTCAAGCTCGGCGCCCCGGACTGCCTGCGCTGGCTGGGCGCGCTGAACGACCTGAGGCTCGCCGTGGGCGTCCGGCTGGAGGTCACCGAGGACGACGAGGACGGCCTCTACGACCTGCCGGACGGCGACGAGCGCAAGCCGCTGGTGATGGCGTACCTGTGGCTGGGCGCCCTGCAGGAGTCGCTGCTGGAGGCCATCGCGGACTGACCCCGGAGACCGCGGGGAGGCGATCCCGTCCGGTTCCGGGCGAGCCCCGGCCGTTTCGTCCGGAATGCGGACGATTGGCCGGGGCATTTCTTATGAAAATCGGGCAATCCATGCCAGGTCATGCTCAAATAACGCTCAGATGGACACCGCTATCCGAACCCCCCGTGGTACGACTTCTCCACCCCCGAGACCGACCAGGACAGGACGGTGCACCGTGGCCGAGAAGCCGTACGACGAAGGGCTCGACAGCACACCGAACGCCGAGGGCTACGAGCGCGGGCTCGGCGGCCGGCAGATCCAGATGATCGCGATCGGCGGCGCGATCGGCACCGGCCTCTTCCTCGGCGCCGGCACCGCGATCTCCCGCTCCGGCCCGAGCCTGATCCTCTCCTACGCCGTCGCCGGACTGGTGATCTTCGTGATCATGCGGGCGCTCGGCGAACTGCTCACCTACCGCCCGGTCTCCGGCAGCTTCGCCGAGTACGCCCGGGAGTTCCTCGGCCCCTTCGCCGGCTACGTGACCGGCTGGACGTACTGGCTGTTCTGGGTCGTCACCGGCATGGCGGAGACCACCGCCGCCGCCGTCTACGTGCGCTTCTGGGCGCCCGACATACCGCAGTGGGTCAGCGCGCTGACCTTCCTGGTCCTGCTCTACGCGGCCAACCTGATCTCGGTGAAGCTGTTCGGCGAGATCGAGTTCTGGTTCTCCATGGTCAAGGTCACCGCCATCATCGGCATGATCCTGATCGGCGTCGGAGTGCTGACCCTGGGCTTCAGCAAGGCCGGTGACACCGCGTCACTCGGCCACCTCTGGCAGGACGGCGGCTTCTTCCCGCGGGGCATCGGCTCCACCGTGATGACCCTCCAGATCGTCATGTTCGCCTACCTGGGCGTCGAACTCGTCGGCGTCACCGCGGGGGAGAGCGAGAACCCCGAGAAGACCCTGCCGCGCGCCATCAACACCCTGCCCTGGCGCATCATGCTGTTCTACATCGGCGCCCTCGTGGTGATCCTCTCGCTCGTGCCGTGGACCGAGTTCCAGCCCGGCGTCAGCCCGTTCGTCGCCGCCTTCGGCAGGATCGGCATCCCGGCGGCGGCCGGCATCATCAACTTCGTGGTGCTCACCGCCGCGCTCTCCTCCTGCAACTCCGGGATGTACTCCACCGGCCGCATGCTGCGCGACCTCGCACTGAGCGGCCAGGCCCCGGAACGCCTCACCAGGCTCAATACCCGCCGCACCCCCGCCTTCGCGATCACCGTCTCCTGCCTGCTGATGGGCGTCGGCGTGGTGCTCAACTACCTCGTCCCGGCACGGGCGTTCGAGTACATCACCTCCGTCGCCACCGTCTGCGGACTGTGGACCTGGGCGATGATCCTGATCTCCCAGATCCGCTACCGCCGGGCCTGGCGGGCCGGACACCTGCCGCCGCCCACCTTCAAGGCGCCCGGCGGCGCCTGGGTCAGCGGGGCCGCGCTCGCCTTCCTCGGCCTGGTCGTGGTGCTGATCGGCCTGGACCGCGACAACCGGATCTCGCTGTTCGTCTTCCCGGGCTGGGCCCTGCTGCTGGTGATCGGCCACCAGGTGGTCAAGCGCCGCGACCCGCGGGCCCCGCGCGGCCCCGCCCTGGAGCGGCTGCCCGCCGACGGGGACCCGGACACCGTCCGCTGACCACGCCTCGGACGCCCCGGCGGACACCGCTTCTGAGCCCGCCGAGGCGTGGCTATCCTGACCGCATGCTGACCATCACCCGAGAACTCCGCGACCGGATCGTGGCCCACGCCCGCGCCGACCACCCGGACGAGGCCTGCGGCGTGGTCGCCGGACCGGCCGGCAGCGGACGGCCCGAGCGGTTCATCCCGATGCTCAACGCGGCCCGCTCGCCCACCTTCTACGAGTTCGACTCGGGCGACCTGCTCAAGCTCTACCGCGAGATGGACGACCGCGACGAGGAACCGGTGATCGTCTACCACTCGCACACCGCGACCGAGGCCTACCCCTCGCGCACCGACGTGAGCTACGCCTCCGAGCCGTTCGCCCACTACGTCCTGGTCTCCACCGCCGACGGCAACGGCGAGGACGACCCCTACCAGTTCCGCTCGTTCCGCATCGTGGACGGTGAGATCACAGAGGAAGACGTGCAGGTCGTCGAGGCCCACCAGGCCTGACCGGAACCCCCGCGGACCCGGCCCGCCGACCCCTCCGCAGGGGCGGCGGGCCGCCGTCGTCTCAACCCTGGGAACAGGAACATCCGGATGCCGAGACGGGCATGTCGGAGCGGGCCCGGGAATCTATACGATGAGTCCATGCGTTCCGTCGATGTGAGCACTCAGGCCCCGGGCACCCGCCTCGTGGCGCGCCTGCACATCGACCTGTGCCGGCACGCCGGCGCGATCTGTCCCGGCACGCCCGCGCGCTCGCGCTGAGAGCCGCTTCACCGCACCCGGCCCGCCGCCCGTCGGCGACGCCGGGTCCCGGGCGCCCGCCCGCCCCCTGCCGCGTCCGCTGCGGCCCACCCACGTCCACGACCCGCACAGGAGCGCACTCATGGCCATCGAGGTCCGCATCCCGACCATCCTCCGCACCTACACCGACGGCGCCAAGGCCGTCGAGGGGAACGGCAGCAACCTCGGGGAACTCTTCACCGACCTCGACGCCCGCCACCCGGGCATCGCCGCCCGCCTGGTCGAGGGCGGCGAACTGCGCCGCTTCGTCAACGTCTACCTGAACGACGAGGACGTCCGCTTCCTGGAGGGCATCTCCACCGCCCTCGCCGACGGTGACAGCGTCACCATCCTGCCCGCCGTGGCCGGCGGCGCCCGCTAGGCCCTGTCCGGCTCCCTCCCCCCGCCACCGCGGGGACGGGGGGAGCCACCCCATCTCCACCCTCACCGCCTTGGCCGGAGGCCTCCCTTGCGTTACGACAGTCCGCTCGAAGCCGTCGGCAACACCCCGCTCGTCCGCCTGCCGCGGCTGTCCGCCGCCGTCCCCGGCAACACCGACGGCCTGGTGAGCCTCTGGGCCAAGCTGGAGGACCGCAACCCCACCGGCTCGATCAAGGACCGCCCGGCGCTCCACATGATCGAGCGCGCCGAGGCCGACGGCCGGCTCACCCCCGGCTGCACCATCCTGGAGCCCACCAGCGGCAACACCGGCATCTCGCTGGCCATGGCCGCCAAGCTCAAGGGCTACCGGATGGTCTGCGTGATGCCCGAGAACACCAGCGAGGAACGGCGCGAGCTGCTCCGCATGTGGGGCGCCGAGATCATCTCCTCCCCGGCCGCCGGCGGCTCCAACACCGCCGTCCGGATCGCCAAGGAGACCGCCGCCGAGCACCCCGACTGGGTCATGCTCTACCAGTACGGCAACCCCGACAACGCGGGCGCCCACTACGCCGGCACCGGCCCCGAGATCCTCGCCGACCTGCCGACCGTCACCCACTTCGTGGCCGGCCTCGGCACCACCGGCACCCTGATGGGCGTCGGCCGCTACCTGCGCGAGAAGGTCCCCGGTGTGAGGATCGTCGCCGCCGAGCCGCGCTACGACGACCTGGTGTACGGGCTGCGCAACCTGGACGAGGGCTTCGTCCCCGAGCTGTACGACGCCGAGGTGCTCACCACCCGCTTCTCGGTCGGCTCCGCGGACGCCGTCCGCCGCACCCGCGAACTCCTCCAGCAGGAGGGCATCTTCGCGGGCGTCTCGACCGGTGCGATCCTGCACGCGGCGATCGGCGTCGGCCGCAAGGCCGCGGCCGCGGGCGAGCGCGCGGACATCGTCTTCGTGGTCGCCGACGGCGGCTGGAAGTACCTGTCCACCGGCATCTACACCGCCGAGTCCACCGAGGCGGCCGTCGAGGCCCTCCAGGGCCAGCTCTGGGCTTAGCGGACGGCTTGGCGGCCCCGCCGTACCCGCTCCGCCCGGCTCCAGACCTGCCGGTCCACCGTGCCGGCCCGGCGGCGGAAGGCGGACAGCGGCACCTCGCGCAGCTCGTCCGTCTCCAGCCAGCCGGCCCGGCCCCGCCGGTCGCCCACCGAACCCGGCGGCAGCGCCAGCACGTCCGGGCGCCCGGCGTGGTGCTTGCTGGTGATCTTCGCGACGGTGGCGGTCCGGCCGCGCACCCGCAGCACCAGGCACGGGCGGTCCTTGGAGCCGGGGCCGTCCTCGAAGGGCACCTCCGCCCACCAGATCTCCCGAGGCCGCGGGGCGGCCCCCGTGCGCGGCCGCGGACCCGTGGGCCCGGTCGGACGCGCGGCCGGGCGCCCGGCCCGACGGGCACGCCGCAGCAGCGCCGCCACGGCGGCCGACAGCACGACGCCCAGCAGCGACAGGACGAGCCAGGTACCGGTCATGCCGTTCATGCCGCGAACCGTACCGGGCCCGGGGCGAACGCCACCACCGCGCCGGCCGTGACAGTCCGGCATTTGTCCGCGCATTGCTCCCGGTTCGTCACGGAACGGCCACGATGCCCGTTTCCGTGTCCCCGACCCCACCCGGACCCGGCAAGGCTGCGTCACGAACGTCCGCCCCCGTCCCCCCGGAGGTGCCCCGTGGCCCGTGGCTCCGAGCTGTGGTCCTACGCCGAGATCGCCCGCCACATCAACGTCCGGCCCGCGACCGTCCGCAGCTACCGCAGGCACCGGCTGCTGCCCGACCCGGACGTGATCGACGGCAGCGGACACCCCCGGTGGTACCCCTTCACCATCCGCCGCTGGGCCCGCAACCGGCCCCGGAGCCGCTGATCGGAGGCCCGTCAACCGCCCGCGCACCCGCCCCGGGCGTTCTGGTGATTCCGCCCACAGCCCGGCACGGGGACGGGGGCAAAGCGCCACTCCGCCCTTACCCTCGACACACCAACGCAGTGCTACCGGCCGGTTCACCGGCCCGGCCTGCCGTTTTCCATGCCGTTTTCCAAGGCGAACAACGAACGCCGTTCGCCGGCAGCAGCCAGGACATGTCGGGGCGGAGGGGCTCGGATGAAACTGACCGTGGTGGGGTGCTCGGGGAGCTTCCCGTCCGCCGACTCGCCGTGCTCCAGCTACCTGGTCGAGGCCGAGGGCTACCGCGTCGTGCTCGACCTCGGCAACGGGGCCCTCGGCGCCCTCCAGAAGTACTCCGGCCTCTACGACGTCGACGCCGTCCTGCTCAGCCACCTCCACGCCGACCACTGCATCGACCTGTGCGCCTACTGGGTCGCCCGCAACTACCGGGCCGGGGGCTGCCCCGACCTGCTGCCCGTGTACGGCCCGGCCGGCACCGCCGAGCGGCTGGCCCGCGCCTACGACATGCCGGAGAACCCCGGGATGAAGGAGGTGTTCGAGTTCCGCACGCTCACCCCCGGCGGCTTCGAACTCGGCCCGTTCCGGATCGACGTCGCCCAGGTCAACCACCCCGTCGACGCCTTCGCCTTCCGGCTGGAGCACGACGGCCGCTCGCTGGTCTACAGCGGGGACACCGGCGAGTGCGCCGAACTCGTCGAACTCGCCCGGGACACCGACCTCTTCCTCTGCGAGGCCGCGTACGTCGACGGGCGCGACACCTTCCGGGCCGTCCACCTCAACGGCCGTGAGGCGGGCGAGCACGCCGCCGCGGCCGACGCCCGCCGGCTCGTCCTCACCCACATCCCCCCGTGGACCGACGCCGAGCACAACCGCCGGGACGCCGCGGCCGTCTACCCCGGGTCGGTCGAGGTCGCCCGGCCCGGCGCCGTGTACGAGGTCTGAGCAGGTCGGCGCGGGTGGCACGGGGGTTCCACGGGCTCCCGGAAAAAGTTCCGGAACCACCTGCAACCTCCGCGCCCCCCGCACGTCCTAGTCAGTGAGCGGCGGGAAACGCCGCCGGAACGGTCGGGCTGTCAGACCCGGGCGTCATACTTCACCAGCCACCAGGCTTGCTTCGTGCTGTCCGGGCGCGGCCGTACCCGCGTCCGGAGCGGAAACCCAGGGGGGAACTCCCATGCGCCAGAACAACCGCGCCCTGAACCGGGCCCGCCGCCTCGTCCCGGCGATCGCGCTCACCGCCGCGCTGGTCGCGGGCGGTGCCGTGACGGCCGCTCCGGCCTTCGCCGCCGCCGGGCCGCTCAGCCTGACCGTGCACACCCCGGCGATGGTCGGCTTCGCGGGCGGGCCGGTGGAGTTCACCGAGCACATCGGCAACCAGGGGAGCGAGGGCACCTCGGTCGGGCTGGCCTTCGAGATCGGGACCGCCCTCGGGACGCCGCCGCACGCCCTGAGCCTCGACTACTTCAGCGACTCGCTCGGCGGCTGGCAGCCGGTGGCCCTGAAGGAGAGCCCCGAAGCGGACCGGACGGTCAACTCGGGCGCCACCGGCGAGGTCGTGGTCCCGGCGGGCGGCACCGACCTCCGGCTGCGTCTCGGCGTCCCGATGGGACTGCCCCACGACGGGGCCACCAATGGCGGCACCGGCCCGGAGCTCACCTTCCGCACCACCGTCAAGGCCTGGGGGCAGGGCTCCCCGATCGAGCCGCCGCTCACCGACACCCACGTGGTCAAGGTGGAGGGGATCACCAACGGGGTGTCCGGGGTCCCGGACACCGCCATCCGGGGCGGGGCGCCGATCGAGTTCGACGAGGTGCTCAGGAACCCGACGCCGTCCGCCTACACCAACCTCGGCAACGTGCTGTTCGTCGACCGGAACGCCAAGGTCGAGGTCCGCGGTGCCGACGGCGCCTGGAGCGCCGTGCCGGCCGTCACCACCGAGGGCGAGCCGAACGCGGGCTTCTACCTGGACGGCCGCAACTCCTCGGCGGCGCCGAACAGTTCGCAGACCAAGCGGGTCCGGGTCAGCTACCCCGCCGCCGTCCCGGTCGGCAACACCCGGGTGGACACCTGCGTGTTCGTCAACGAGGGCGACCAGCCCTTCATGGGCACCACCATGTGCTCGCAGGGCTCCACCGTCCGGATCGACGCCCCCCAGCCGAAGCCCAGCAGCACGCCCGAGCCGACCCCCACTCTTGACGCCACCGCCACCGCCACCGCCACCCCGACCGCGCCGTCCGGCGGCACGGACGGCTCCGGCGGCGCGCCGGTCGTCCAGCCGGCCGGCGACGTCACCACGGCGCCCGCCGCTCCGGCGGCCACCACCTCCCCCGCGGGTGGTGCCCCGGCGGCGGACGCCCAGCCGGTGGGCGGACACCTGGCCTCCACCGGCTCGGACAGCGACCGGACCGGCCTGATCGCGGGCCTCGGCGCGGTGCTGATCGGTGCCGGCGTCGCGACCTTCGCCGCGGTCCGTCGCCGCCGCGCCAACTGACCGTCCGCCGTGGGCCGGGCCGGAGGGGGGGCGCGGGGGGACCGCCCCCGGCGGGGGGGGGGGGGGGGACGTTTTGTGTCACAGAAGGGATGGGAAGTAGACCCCCGC